>CAZCPH010000327.1:0-4300 GCA_964500105.1 uncultured Mariniphaga sp.
CGGTGAAGATCCGTTCGGACCGGGAACACAGATTTTCCCGTGGGATGGCGCCACCGACAAAATGGATGCCGCCAAAGAACGCATGGATGCAGCATTCGAGTTCATTACCAAAATGAATATCCCGTATTACTGTTTCCACGACACTGATGTAGTTGGCGACGGTTCAGTTTTCGAAATTGAAAAACGGCTCGAAAAAATGGTGGAAGTGGCCAGACAAAAACAGGATGCCTCTGGTGTAAAACTGCTTTGGGGAACGGCCAACGTGTTCTCCAATCCGCGTTACATGAACGGCGCTGCTACCAATCCCGATTTCAATGTTTTAACAAATGTTGCCACGCAACTGAAGAATGCCATTGATGCAACCATTGCCCTGGGCGGTTCGAACTATGTGTTCTGGGGAGGACGCGAAGGCTACATGAGCCTGCACAACACCAACACAAAACGGGAAATTGAACACCTGGCAAAAATGCTTACCCTGGCACGCGACTATGGCCGCAAACAGGGATTCAAAGGAACTTTCCTGATTGAACCCAAACCCATGGAGCCAACCAAACATCAATACGATTTCGACGCACAAACCGTCATCGGGTTCCTGCGCCATTTCGGGCTCGACAAAGACTTCAAACTGAATGTAGAAGTAAACCATGCCACGCTGGCCGGACACACCTTTGCACACGACCTGCGCATGGCTGCCGATGCCGGATTGCTTGGTTCAATCGACGCCAACAAGGGCGATTACCAAAACGGATGGGATACCGACGAATTCCCGACCAACATTTACGAAGTGACCGAAGCTATGCTGGAAATTCTGCAGGCAGGTGGTTTTACTGACGGAGGTATTAATTTCGATGCAAAAACCCGCAGAAATTCTACTGATCTGGAAGATATTTTTATCGCACACATTTCGGGAATGGATGTTTTTGCACGTGCATTGGTGATTGCCGACAAAATCATGAGTGATTCAGACTACCTGAAAATGCGTAAAAACCGCTACGCTTCATTCGATGGCGGCAAAGGAGCCGATTTTGAAGCCGGCAAACTTTCGCTGGAAGACCTTCGCGAAATTGCCCGCGAAGTGGGTGAACCGAAACAAATCAGCGGCAAGCAGGAGTTACTGGAACAGTTAATTAACTGGTACATTTAGTTTAGAGTTCAGAGTTTAAAGTTTAGAGAATTCAATAATATAACGGGGAAAGTGATGACACTTTTCCCGTTTACATTTCAAGCCAAATCGTTAATTCCGGCCAAAAGAACTTTGAACTTTTCCCGAAAGGACTCCTATGGTGGAACCCGAAACTTCAAACTGATTTCGGTTGCCAGTAGCAGACTTTGGGCGACTCAATTTTACCCTCTTTCTTCAGCACTTTCATTGCTTTGTCCACCTCTTTTTTATCGAGGCCGGCAGCTTCGGCAATTTCACTGGCTTTTAAAGGCTTACCGGCAGCTTTCATGGTCTCCAAAACTTTTTCTACACTCATACTTTTCTAACTTTAGTCGTTGTTAAATGTTTCCAAATTTAAAGCAAACTTTTAACCTGCAAACCGCTCGGAAATAACTTTCCATTCAATAACTTTCCAGAAATCCTCGATGTATTTTGGTCGGGCGTTTTGCTTGTCGAGGTAGTAGGCATGTTCCCACACATCGCAGGTGAGCAGCGGTGTTTTGCCGTCGCGCAGCGGATTACCGGCATTGCTGGTTTGCACAATTTCCAGTTCGCCGTTTTCATTTTTAACAAGCCATGCCCAGCCTGAGCCAAACAACGTGGCAGCTGCTTTCGAAAATTCTTCCTTAAACGCTTCCACCGAGCCCCATTTGGCTTCCAGCGCAGCTTTCATTTCGTCTTTGGGTTCGTGGCAGCCAATGGGGTTGAACTGATAAAAGTAAAATGTGTGATTCCAAACCTGAGCGCCGTTATTAAAAATACCTCCTTCGGCTTTTTTTACAATTTCTTCCAGCGAAGCATTTTCAAATTCGGTTCCGGGCACCAGATTGTTCAGGTTATTTACATAAGCCTGATGGTGTTTCCCATAGTGAAATTCTATGGTTTGTTCGCTGATAAAAGGTTCCAGCGCATTTTTCCCGTAGGGTAATTTTGGTAATTCAAATGCCATAATAGTTCAATTTAAAGGTGAATAACTGATGTTGATTTTTGTTTAAAGTTAAGAAAAATCATCCAAACAGGTACATGCCGGAAGCATTTGTTTGAAGTACAATTTCAAAAAGAAAAACCTCTGTAAAACTTTTCACAGAGGCTTTCCTCAAATAATCCCTGAAGGTTTTCTGTTAATCGAGGCGAATCTGACCGTAGCGGCTTTCAACATACACGCTACCTCCACTGCCGTTGCCCACTTTACCTTTTACCTTCCGAAACTGGTTTTCGCTGATACGGTCGCCCGAAAAACTGGATTCCGGATACGAAATTCCGCAATAATTGCAGCTGGCATCGAGCGAATAGCTGGCGTTTCCGAGTCCCAGCGAAATTTGTCCGTAGCTGTTGGTTATGGAAATTGACTCAAAACCGCTGTCCACTTTTCCCACTTTAATTCCGCCATAGCCGGCATCAATCTTCAGGCTTTCAGAAAGCTCATCGATTCTGATTTGTGTATATTTTGTTCCGGCTGAAAGCGAACCAACTTTCCCAAAATTAAATGTATCGTATTTTGAATCGGCTACCACTGAATTTGCCTTGTCGAGATTGATTACATTGTATTTCGAATTGAGATTCAAATCGTTAAAACTCCCGAAGTTCAGAGTTGAATACTGCACGGTGACGGTCATATTGCCGGCATTCTCAATTCCGCCTTTTCCGTAAGCCAGATTCAATTCCAGCTTTCCGTCTGATGGTGCATTTAGCAAATTGGCGTTAAAATTCCCGTACTGAATATCAAAACTTCCGTTGGCTTTCAGCTCGTTCACAAAGGTATTTCCGTATTTATTGGTAATGTTCAGATTTTTATCGGGAGGAATATTCACCTCGTAATCGATACTGAACTGCAGGTTTGTTCTGAAACCTCTGCTCAGGTGTGTTTCGGCATAAACCCTGCTGCCGGTTTTGCTGAAGCTGACAGTAATCTGTTCGAGTAAATCGGCTGCTCTGCGTTCGTTCGTCGATTCAACGGTAACTACCACATCAACGGTAACATCGCTTCCACCTTTATGGGTGACGTTAACATTTCCAAATCTGTTGCTGATGTCCAGAGTCTGCACACTGTTCACCGGCCATTTTTCATGGTATTCCTTTGTTTTCTGTGCCACCGCATTTGCTTCGCAAACCATGGCCACAAGGAAAAACAAAACGGCAATGTATTTAACTTTCGGTTTCATAATCTGTTCTGGTTTTTTGTTTCACTTCTTCTAATTTTTCCACTATCATATGAATTAAGCTCAGCTTGGTTTGGTAATATTCAAGCATTGCATTAATTACCCTTTCATCGTTCGGATTTGCTGAAAGATCGGTTTGCAGATTTTTGTACACCTCTTCAAACTCTTTCAGTTCGTTGTTCATCATTTGCTGTTCTTCTTCTGAAATCAAGCCTTCTGCTACCAGCTTTTCCCACTGAATCATGCCTCCATCTATAGCATTGGTGTAGTAAAATTCCACCTCTTCGTATTCGGGCGAAACGGATGCCAGTGTCATTCCTGCCGCTGTTTCTTCAATTCCTGTGTTTCCCTTTTCTGGCGAAAACCAAATAACAGCCTGGTTCACAATCAGAAAAGCAAAAACTGCAGCAGCAGCTACTTTCCAAATAAAATTCAGCGAAATAATTTTTTTCTTCTTATCCAGACCTTCCAGTTTCGCTTCAAACCGTTCGAAGTGCCCGGCCGAAGGTTCATCGTTATTCAACTCCTTCAGGTTCTTTAAAATCAGTTCTTCTATGTAATCTTTGTCTCTCATTTTCAGTTGTATGAAAAAATTTCCTTCCCTTTTAACAATTCCCGTAATTTACTTTTGGCTCTCGAAAACTGGGTGCGCGACGCCGAGTTGCTTATTCCCAGAATCTGGCTGATTTCGTCGTGGTCGTACCCTTCAATCAGGTAGAGACTAAGGATGGTTCGGTATCCATCGGGCAAACTCCGGATGGCTTGTTTAATCTGCTCCACGTCCACTTCTCCAATTTCCTGATTTTCTTCAGGAAGTTTCATGGTGCGTTCGCTCACCTCCTCAAACTGCACACGCTTTTTCTTCAAATGGTCCAAAGAACGGTTTATCACAATCTTTTTCAGCCAGGCGCCAAAACTCACTTCACCTTTGTAGGTGTTTATTTTTCTGAAAGCCTTCAGAAATGCTTCCTGCATAATG
>CAZCPH010000328.1:0-475 GCA_964500105.1 uncultured Mariniphaga sp.
CAATCAGAGCAATGCGATCCGGGTCGTAACCATAATTTTCGCCATTTTCAAAAAGCCAATTCACAGCATCGGTTACATCTTCCGCCGCTGCCGGGTATATGCTATCGCGCTTCAGGCGGTAGGTCACGGTGGCAGTCACATAGCCTTTTTGGGCAAAACTGGTGAGGTACACCAAATAATCGGAACGTTTGCCACTTTTCCACCCTCCTCCATGGATAAACAGTAAAAGCGGCAAAGGTCCGTCTGCATTTTTGGGCCGGTAAAAATCCATTTGCAACGATTTCCCGTTTACGTTTTTGTATTCAACATCTTTAATCTCCTCGATGGTTTCCGGGATTTCCGGTTCCAAATCGGCCAGTTTTTCAAGTCCGGAACCTACAGCCAAATAAGTTAGTTTTTCAAAATGATAACCCACCGGAGGTTTTTCAGGGAATAAAAATCCTGGTCCTTTGCAGGTATCTCTATCCCGCTGCCC
>CAZCPH010000328.1:485-4287 GCA_964500105.1 uncultured Mariniphaga sp.
ATAAAAACCCAAGGGTCTGCGGAGTGAGCATCAGCAAACAAAAAAGCATAAAAAGTATCGACAAACCTTTCAGACTTCGTTTTAAGATTTTTGATTTCATAAGTTTTATTTTTTACCGCAAAGACGCAGAGACGCGAAGGAGATTGTTTTAATTTGTTCGAAGTTGTTTGATAGTGTTCGAACTTTCGAACCCCCGAACCTTCATCCTCTCAATTCTTCTGGTTGTCATTGTTCTTTACTATAATTGTTTCATCTGGTTAACTTTAGTATCCGATTTTTCCAAAAAATCTGGTTTTTTACGTCCCTTTTGTACCGTTGCAACTGTAAACTGAGACTGGGACTGAGACTGAGACTGAAAACTGCGACTGTAAACTGCGACTGTAAACTGCGACTGTAAACTGCGACTGTAAACTGCAACTGTAAACTTCGACTGTAAACTGCAACTTCTTCGGTCTTCTGTCTTCCCACTTCGTGCTTCGCGCTTCCCACTTCCTACTCCTCCATCTCCCCCAGCATCTCCAGTAAATTCCGGTGAAGACTGGGTGCTGTTTCCGGTCCCAGTGAGTTGATTTCGCCGTAGGGCGCTTTCTCCCTGCCATAAGTGTAAGGCGCTTTGGTGTCCCACTGGCTTTTGGGAATGATATACCCAATTTCGTCGTTGGCCAGTCCGATAACGAATTTGTATTTGCCTGGCATTTTCTCCCGCACCGGCGGAACTTCCAGCGGTTCAATCCCAAAATCGTTTCCCTCGGGCGCTTCCACTCCGCCGTTAATGATTTCCGGATAGATTTCGCCCGGAACAGTCACAAACGATACCGGCCCGAATTTAAACACCGCCAGTTCCGTCCGCATTTTCATCCAGCCAGCCGTGCCTCGGTCAATTACACCAAGAGCGGTGCCCAGCTTGAACAGTGTATTTTTTATGGGCAGTTTCGGGGTGCGGACCATCAGCGAAATCCCGGCGGTTTCAATCACTTCCGATGGGTTCTCCATGGCATCCAGAGCCAGAAGTGCCAGTTGATTGCCCTGCGCTGCCGTTTTTTCGTAAGTCGGTTCAAACAACTCTTCGCCGGTAAACGGATGAACGATAGGGTGGCTCGGATGAGTGGTCATCAGTCCGCCAACAGCACCGTTCAGATAAACGGCGGTGCCGCCAATGCCGGTTTTTACCAGGCTGTCGCCATTAAAAACCCCCTTTTCCACGCCTTCCCTGAAAAAATGAGGAAAATCGGACGAAACGAGCAAATTCCCACTCCACAGGGTTTCGGGGTGATTGCCCCAGGCCAGCAGGCTACCGAGTGCGGTTCCATTCTCTTTGTCGATGGCTTTAATAAACCGCAATCCTGAGTCAAAAACTTCGGGCATCCGGGTATCCTTTACCTGCGGAATGGCCCCGGTTAAATCCTGTGAAATTTCCAGCCGTGCCAGCCGGAGGTTTTTCACTGCCGTTTCCACCGACTTGGTCGTTTGCTCCTTCACAAATTGCATATACGCTTTGTCCACCCCGCTTTTCAACGGATGTTTTCCCCAGAGGCCCATCAAATCGGGCCCTTCGTGGGTATGCGTCGAGGCGATAATCGTATAGGTCAGGCCCAAATTTTCCGGCAACATTTTTCGCACATCCACCACGTCGTCGTGCATAAATCCTATCACGTCGAGAATAACAATGGCCAGACGGGTTTTGCCGTCGTCGATGACCATGGTTCGCGCCCAGGTGTCGTCGTGCACACCGTTGGCCGGCTTGTTGTTGCTGAACCCGGCAATCCAAACCTTATCGAACTTCCCGTTGCCATTGCCGTCGGTAAAAGTATCGCCATCCTTCGGATTGTATTTTCCGTCGCCGTTTTTATCCACCCAGCGGTCGGGAACTTCAGGAGTGATGGCTACAGCAGCAAATCCGGTTTTTAGTTCCGAAGGGGAATTATTCCGGATATTTAAATCAACACTGTAACCGGGATGCCGGTCTTTCATATTGGAAAAGCTCCAGACTGAAAAGCCTATAAGAACCAGCAGGAGTAGGATTCCGGATATTTTGAAGAATTTTCTCATCTTAATTACTTCCTGTTAAACCGTTCCATCACCTCGCGCCATGTGGTAATGATGATGTCGTTTTCTTTGAAGAACTTTTTCATTTCCGGGTCGGCAAACATTTGGGCCTCCCACGCCCGCTGTTGCCACGAGCCGGTTATCGTTTTCATGTTTTCCGTTTCAAATGAAGGATGAAAAATGATTTCCGTCAAACCCGGGTCGAGTGCATTCACCAACTTGTAAAAATTATTTTTCACCTCTTCGTAAGTATCTCCTTTGGGCACGCTGCCAAAATTATCGAGGTATGGCAGGTTGTAATTTCCCAGCATCCCAATCACCTCCTCGTTAACCGGATATCCTTCGGCGCTGTAAAACGCCGCCACTTTGGGATTGGACAGGTCGATGGCATTGGCCGGGATTTTATACTCCTCGGCCACTTTTAGAAAAACCTTTAAAAATTCAGGCGAACCATATAAAGTTCCCATGTGGGTGTCAATGTGTGTTGGATTTAATCCGAGCGCCAGCATTTTATCAATCTGCGCCCTGATTTCCATTTCCACCTCTTCGGGCGAGGCATTTATCACCACTTCCCTAACACTGCGCCACATTTTCCCATCGGGGTCAATCAGCCCAGGAACTTTTTCAGCATCGGTAAGCGGCGGCCAGCGCCAGCTTTTCCATTCACTGGTGAGGGTCAGATGCACGCCAATATCGGCTTTGGGAACATTTTTCGCCCATTCCACAAACGGCACCGCATATTCGCAGGGCATCATCACTGCCCCAGAAAAAATGTAATCGTTTTCGATGTAAAATTCTCCGGCATCGTTGGCTTCCTTGCACATGCCCAAATCGTCCATGTGGAGGAGCAGCACTTTTTTCCCTTTCGGAAATCCCAGCTTTTCGGCATTGGTTTCGCCCTGACTAAGTTCTTTCACCCATTCCGGCATAAAAGATACATGTTTAATGGATTTCCCTTCGGAAGTATGATGCGAGTAAGTAACATGAACCCTGCCGTCGCTGGTTTGAATGGCCGTTGGATAGGAAAAACTACCTTTCCCTTTGGGTTCATATTCCAGATGCCGTTTCCATTTCCAGGTGGCACCTTCATCGTCGGAAAGCGACACTGCCAGCCGGTTTCTGCCATCCTCCAAATCATTGTTCACCATCAGCCAGTTGCCGTCGGTGAGGGCAATGGCTTCCACACTGGCGCCCGGGTTGGGAATATTGGTTTTTCGGGAAACACTCCAGGTGTAACCGTTGTCGGTTGAACTACTGAAAACCACCCGTTTGGGTGCATCGCCGTTATCGCGCATGTAAGCAACCACGGTTCCGTCTTTTTTCTGTAACAGGGCAGGCTGTATATTTCCACGGCCCACAATGGGCAGACCGGGTTTCCAGGTATCGCCGTTATCGTCGGAAATAGCTACCAGCGAAACGTTGTAGCCATCAGAATAAAGCGGCATCAACAACCGGCCATTTTGCAAAGTCAGTGGCTGAATGCGGCCCATCCAGCCCGCTTCGCGTTTTACCGGGTCTTTGGCAGCTTCCACAATCATCCGTTCGTATTGCGGGGCATATTCAGCCCATGCGAGTCCGGGCGGGTCCATTTCCCTGAATCCCTTTTCCAGCGCCGCGGCAAACTCTTCACCGGGTTTCAGCAGAATCACATCCTGCCAATCCCATTTGGGCGGACCGTCATTCAAATAATCGGTTGAAATGCGGGTTTTCAACAAAGAAGCCTCCCAACGATTAGCAATTACAACAATCCACGTGA
>CAZCPH010000329.1:0-4277 GCA_964500105.1 uncultured Mariniphaga sp.
GAAATCACCTTGTACAAATTGTGCAGACAGTGTCTGCAACATTGAACTACTACTCTTCTTATCTGAAAAAATGGAAATAAAACTCGGGTAAGTTTGATAAAATTGTTTGAATAATTTCAGGTTTCGTTCTGAAAGTCCCTTTCGCTGAAGTGAATCTGCTAATCGTTTTTCAAGCATAGCGCCATAATCCGCTCTGTCCTGACCTTTTTGTTCATACTCCGTAATGTGATATCCTATAAGCCAATTGCGAATGGTAAGTGCAACATTAATGGCTTTTGTTGTTGCTTCCTGCAGAAATTCACTTGTTGAAAGAATTCTGTATTTTAATGACCTAAAATCCATAGTCTATTTTGACTCCTAAATTAAATCTTTCAAAAACAACATAAAAGTGGCTTCATTTTCAAAATTGTAAGGGATGGCATCGATGGGCAAATTTTCTTAATAACAACCATCCCTGGTTTCTTCAAAATTTCCAGCGGCTTTGAATAAATATGGTCTCTTACGAAAACTTCAATAATTCCATTTGAATGGTAATTAATCCATCAATTTTGGCAAAATCTTTTGTGTTGTTGGTTAACAATTGGCAATTATTTACAATACTGGTTGCAGCAATGATTGCGTCAGGAAGTTTTTTTACTTGGTAGATTGTTCAATTTCTTTGATAAGCTCAACTGCTCTTTCCCGGGTAATCGCTTCTTTATGATGAACAGGAGTGTTTTTCCCTTTGGTTTTTGGTTTTATAATTTTTGCTTTCTCAAGTCCGTTCAGAATTGATAATGCATTTTTAATTTCAATTTCAATTGTTTCCATTATTTTTGATTTGTTACAAATTTACATTAAAAAACAAATAAAATGAATTACGAAGGCAACATCCTGAAAATGCGCACCGAACTGGCCAAACCGGTTAACTATTTTTTGCCTGTGGGCGAGCAGGAAATAAAAATGAACGACCTGATTGGCAAAGAAATAAACCTGCATTTCACGGGGCAAATCAACTGCATTTCTTGCGGAAAAATCACCAAAACCTCGTTTAACCAGGGATTTTGCTACAATTGTTTGCAAACCGCGCCTGAAGCAAGCGAATCGGTAGTTCGGCCAGAGCTGTCGAAGTCGCAGTTTGGCATTGCCCGCGATTTGGAGTGGGCCGAAAAACACGACCTCATCGAACACGTTGTTTACCTTGCAGTGGCCAGCGAACTAAAGGTAGGTGTAACACGGCATCACCAGATTCCCACCCGCTGGATTGACCAGGGCGCCAGCTTTGCCATTCAACTGGCCAAAACACCAAACCGCCACATTGCCGGCATCATCGAAATCTTCCTGAAAAAACACTTTACTGACCGCACCAACTGGCAGGCCATGCTGAAAGGCGATGGCAACACAGACATCAACCTGCTTGAAGAAAAGAAAAACGCGCTGCAGCTTTTACCGGCAGAACTGCAAAAATATTACTGTGAAGATGATGAAATCACTTCCATCGAATATCCGCTTTCTGATTTGCCTGAAAAAGTAAAAAGTATCGGATTCGATAAAACACCTGATATCAAAGGCATTCTGAAAGGGATAAAGGGGCAATACCTGATTTTTAAAAACAATACAGTTTTGAATATCAGAAAACACAACGGGTATTTTATTCAAATTAAAGCCCCTCTTAATCTCCCCCAAGGGGAGAAATCATAAAAGAGACCCATTTTCATTTTTAACTGACAATTCTCTTACTTCTCCAAAATAAAATTTGTTTTATTTGCTAACAGAAAAAATTTGAAGGTTTATTTTCCTTCAGTAAAACCACTAAAAGAATCGAAAAATGGAAAACTTAGACTGGCAAAATTTAGGATTCGGGTACCGCGATACCGACTACAATATTCGTTGCTACTACCGTAACGGACAATGGGGTGAACTGGAAATCAGTTCATCTAACCAGATCAACCTCCACATGGCAGCCACCTCGCTGCACTACGGACAGGAGGCTTTTGAAGGTTTGAAAGCATTTAAAGGAAAAGATGGTAAAGTGCGTATTTTCAGGATGGATGAAAATGCCAAACGTCTGCAAAGCTCCTGCGAAGGCATTTTAATGGCCAAATTGCCGGTGGAAAAATTTATGGAAGCAGTGAGCCTGGCAGTAAAAATGAATGAACGATTTGTTCCGCCCTACGAAAGTGGTGCAGCATTGTACATCCGCCCGCTGCTGATTGGCACCGGACCACAAATTGGCGTAAAACCTGCCGATGAATACCTTTTTACGGTGTTTGTGATGCCTGTTGGGCCCTATTTCCCCGAAGGTTTTAAACCCACAAACCTGGTTATTATGCGGCAATACGACCGTGCTGCCCCACAGGGAACCGGAAAATACAAAGTGGGTGGAAACTATGCTGCCAGCATGGGAGCAGGTAAACTGGCCAAAAAAGAAGGTTTTTCTGCTGTTTTGTACCTCGACAGCAAAGAGAAAAAATACCTCGACGAATGTGGCCCCGCCAACTTTTTCGGAATTAAAAACAATACTTACGTTACTCCCGAATCAGATTCAATCCTCCCGTCAATTACCAACAAAAGTCTGATGGTTTTGGCCGAAGAAATGGGATTGAACGTGGAACGCCGAAAAGTTCCGTACGAAGAACTGTCCGAATTTGAAGAAGTGGGCGCATGCGGAACAGCCGCTGTAATTTCACCCATAAAAGGTGTTTACGATGCCGATAACGACAAATGGTTCAAATACGGCAACCAGGAAGAAGCCGGCGAGTGGTCAACCAAACTGTACAACAAGCTGCGCGCCATTCAGTATGGCGACGAAGAAGACAAATACGGCTGGGTGAAAATTGTTTAGAAGAAGCCTCTCCTAACCTCTCCAAAGAAGAGGAAAAGAAATTGAAGCTCCGGAATTTTTCGGGGCTTTTTTTTAATTACCTGTAACATCCCGGCCACTTGTTCGTCGTATTCTCAGAGCAGTGTTCAAAAACAGCAAATGACAGTAAACGAATACAATGAAGCAGTGAATCTATACTCTGACCGGCTTTTCCGGTTTGTACTGAAGAGTATCAGAGATACTTATGCGGCGGAGGATATTGTGCAGGACAGTTATGAAAAACTCTGGAAAAACCTGAAAAACGTGGATGGAGCCAAAGTAAAATCGTACCTGTTCACCACAGCATACCATACCATGATTGACCGAATTCGCAAGGAAAAACGGTCGGCATACTCCGAAGACCTCAACCTGCCCGAAGAAAGCCATGAAAACAATTATTCCGATTTAAGTGAAATACTGAAAGAAGCCGTTAACCGGCTGCCCGAAATACAGCGCATGGTGCTGCTGCTGCGCGATTACGAAGGCTATTCGTACCAGGAAATCGGAGAAATGGCCAGCTTAAACGAATCGCAGGTAAAGGTTTACATTTACCGGGCGAGGGTGTTTTTGAAGAATTACATTGGAAAAATGGAAACGGTGGTTTAAGATGAAAATTACAAGAGATAATTACGAAGTGTATTTCCTCGATTACCTGGAAGGAAATCTGAATGAAACTCTGGTAAACGATTTTATCAATTTCCTTGGGCAAAATCCCGATTTGAAAGCCGAGTTGGAAATGGCAGGAACAGTAAAACTGGAACCGGAACATATTTCATTCGGAAGCAAGCGAAAACTATACAAAGAAAAATTCGACCTGGAACAAGAGTTCAACCGGGTTGCTGTTGCCCGTTTGGAGGGCGATCTTCAGAAAAATGAAAAAGCAGAATTTGAAAACTACCTTTCCAAACATCCTGAAAAACAAAAAGAAGCTGCCCTGTTTGAAAAAACCAGACTGAAAGCCGATGAAAGCATAGTCTTCAAAAAGAAAAACAAACTTTACCACTACTCAACCGGTAAAACCATCCTGCTGTGGTCAACCCGGATTGCCGCTGTATTCATTCTTGGCTTTTTGGTTTATCGTGCAGCTGATTTGTTATTAAACCCAGAAATTTTGCCTGAAAATCAAGTAGCAGTAACCGAAAAGAAAATAAGCGAGGTACCTGAAAAACCAACCGATATTGAGGAGAAACCAGCTCAAAAAGCAGAACCAGTTCCGGTTGAAGAAAAAGTTGAAAAACCGGCAAAAAAGGTTATCCCAGAAGCTGAACCTGTAAAAAGCCTGCGCGAAACCACCAAAGGCCAAATGGACCACGAACGCATTGCGGAAGCAAGAATGCCGATAGAAATTCCTGAAAAAATTCCCACGCGAAATGCTTCACTATCCATTCAGCAAACCGAAGTAGCTTTGGCGCAAATGGAAATTGTTTTGCCCGAA
>CAZCPH010000330.1:0-4272 GCA_964500105.1 uncultured Mariniphaga sp.
TGAGGGAAGACCTTTCGGGAGTGATAGCCGGAACCGAGCGGGTTTTGATTGAAAACGCCAGCGAACCGGCGGGCGACAATATCATGCTGCCTGCCGAAGGGTCGCAACTTTTTAAGGTGAAAGGGAAATACTACCTGTTTAACATTACCTGGCCGCGTGGCGGTATGCGCACCGTAATCATACACCGCGCCGATAAAATTACCGGTCCGTGGGAAAGCCGGCTGGCTTTGCAGGACCGGGGCATTGCGCAGGGCGGATTAATAGATACACCCACTGGCGACTGGTATGCCTACCTGTTCCGCGATTACGGTTCAGTTGGCCGTATTCCCTACCTGGTACCGGTAACGTGGGAAGACGGTTGGCCGGTGCTGGGTGTTGAAGGTAAAGTGCCGGATACTATGGAAGAATTGCCGGCAAATGAAGGTTTAATTCCCGGAATTGTGGCTTCCGATGAATTCAAACGCAAAAAAGGAGAACCGGATTTGCCACTGGTTTGGCAATGGAACCACAATCCGGACAATGAGTTCTGGTCGGTGAACCGCCGTAAAGGTTACTTACGACTGAAAACCGGACGCGTTGACGAACATTTTCTTCAAGCGAAAAATACACTTACCCAACGAACCATCGGACCTGAATGTGCCGGCTCAACTTTAATTGATGTTTCGAACATGAAAGAAGGCGATTTTGCAGGACTGGCATTGCTGCAAAAAAAGTATGGTTTGGTGGGAGTGAAGTTTGAAAACGGAACCAAAAAAATTGTGATGGTCAGCGCTCAAAACGAGGAACCTGCTGAGGTTGAAAGTTTGCCTCTTAAGCAGAAAAAAGTTTACCTGAAAGCGGAAGCTAATTTCAGAAACCGCAAAGATGTGGCCGAATTCTTTTACAGCCTCGATGGAGAATCCTGGACAAAAATTGGTAGCCAGTTGAAAATGGAATACACCCTTCCGCATTTTATGGGTTACCGGTTTGGGTTGTTTAACTATGCGACAAAAAATACTGGTGGGTGCGTGGATTTCGATTATTTCCGTATAGAAAATCAGATTTCTAAAAATTAATAATCCGAAGAACCTGTCTCAAAAATCCTGTTTGAGGTCATCCGGAGTGTTCATCCTTTTTTAGAATGGGAATAATGAGTGAATGACAGAAAGCAACATCAATGTTGTCATATCGACCCGCCAGCTGGCGGCAGGAGAAATCTTTTCAAATATCAGATTTCTTCTGTGGTTGAGATGACATAAAAGAGAATCTTTCATTGGCAGCATAGTTTTCCACAGGAACCACTAAATGAGAAGTATCTGTTTTTCAAATGTGCATATTCTTCGACTGCGCTCAGAATGACTTATTGAGGACTTTTTGGCCAGTCTTGCCAGATTCCGCTTTTCTTCAACTTTCAGAAGTTAACCCACATGAATGAATTTTTCAACCAGTGTTTTTATTTCGTCGGTTTTGCCGAATATTTTTTCACTCAATCCTTTGTCGTCGAAAGTTTTGAGCTTTTTAATATGGTTGTCAATCAAGCCTTTGGGGAAAATATGATTCGCTTCGAAAATTGTTCGCTTCTTTTCGAGCGCTTCGGCAGATTCGAAGCATGACAAAGGCAATTGTTTCAGGTTGGCAAGCTTCGCTTTGTTTTGCGGACTGAAAATATTTCCGTCAACATAAATTTTTTCAGCGGTTTGCAGCGCGTTTTCATCTTTGATTCCGCTCAGCGAAGCCACGACCAGAGCAGCCAGGGTTAGATAGATGTCTGCCGATCCGTCGGGCACCCTGAACTCGAAGGTTTGTTTGGAAACACCGTTTAACGACGGGGAAGGCTCCTGCGGATTTGCGTTGAGAATCATGCTTCCGGCAGCTGTCCAGCCCAACGGAACACGCACCACCACAGACCGGTTCCGGTCGCCCCAGCAGATATTTGTTGGTGCTTCCTGATGGGGTACCAGCCTGAGGTAGGAGGTAGGAATAGTATTCCCAAAGGCTGTAATAGCATCGGCACTGTTCAGAATTCCGGCAATCATTTTGCGCGACACCTCGCTCAGTTTTCCGTTAACTGAAGTTTGATTTTCGCCATCTTTTTCAACGAGCATATGAAAATGCATGCCATTTCCGGCTTTGCCCACCGTAATTTTTGGGGCAAAACTTATATCGGCACCATATTTATAACCCAGCATACGCAGTATCCATTTGGCCAGCACCATTTGTTCGGCAGCCCTCTCAACCTGCGTGGGCAAAAACTCAATTTCGTGCTGTTCGTAATAATTATTTCCGGTTGTAAAACTTCCCACCTCGGCATGTCCGTATTTTATGCTGCAACCTGCTTTTGCCAGTAAACGCAGGGCTTCGGTACGAATAAATTCGTATTTGGAAAAGGGTTCACATTCGTGGTAACCTTTTTGGTCTATGGTGGGATAAGCATCTTTTTTAGAAGCAATTACATAATATTCGAGTTCACCCAGTGCTTTGAAAGTCAGGCCGGTTTCCTGCGAAAACAGTTTGTCGGCTTTTCGTAAAATGTAGCCCGGGTCGCTCTCCAATGGTTTTCCTTCGTTGTTGTAAAACGAGCAGAAAATTTCGAGGGTTGGGATTTCGGCAAATGGATTTAAAAAAGCTGTGCGGTAACGCGGAATAACATACAAATCGCTGCTTCCTGCTTCAACAAATGAAAACAGACTGCTCCCGTCCACCCGTTCGCCGTGTGTTAAAATGGTTTTCAGATATTCTTCCGATGTTATAAAAAAATTGAGTGTTTTCAGTCGGCCGTCTTCGGCAACGTATCTGAAATTCACCACCTGAATACCATATTCTTTGCAGAAATTTGTCAAATCGGAACTGGTGAAATTTTCGGGAGATTTTTTTAAAAATTGAACCAGCTCGTTGGGGTTCATACTCAGCTCTGTATTGTTCATGAAATGAATTTTTGTTTTTAAGCGGGGGCGAAATTATGAATTTCAGGTGCTCTCAGAAATGACGAACGGCATAGAACTTCGGTTTTTTATTCAAATTCTTTGGGAACACCGCAAATCATTTTGAACGGAACTGAACCGGAATTCCGGTACTGATGTTTTTCGTCCGGTTCAACCAGCGCAAAATCGCCAGCTTTCAAAGGTGTTTCTTTGCCTTGTGCATTTACCAGTATGCCCTCGCCTTCAATTACATAATTCATATGTTCGTACGGATGATGGTGAAACGGTGTGTGGCCACCGGGTTCAACAGTAAAAACCCGGTATGCATAAACCGGTGCACCGTCGTCACTGCCCAAAGGCAACTGTTTCCAGGCACCAGTGGCACCTTCCATGTTCACTTTTTTCTTTTCAACGTTTTCCAGCGATATGACTTTCATTTTTTGAGTTTTTATGGTTAAATCAAAGGTATTAAAAAGATTAATTGTTGCGAAATTGAATATAGAAAACCAGAAGTTTGAAAATGTGGGAAAGGTTTTCCGGAATCAAAAGAAAACGGATTCAGGTGATTTCGAATTATTCAACATGTACCACATCCCTTCTTTCGCCAATCTGCTGACGCCACATGGCATAATATAAACCCTTTTTTTTCAGTAGATTATTGTGTGAGCCTGTTTCAATGATTTTACCCTTTTCCAGCACATAAATAACGTCGGCATGCATTATGGTTGACAAACGGTGTGCGATTAAAATGGTAATCCGCTCGTTGCTGCCTGAAAATCTTCGTATGGTATTGGTGATTTCATCTTCGGTTATGGAATCCAGGGCCGAAGTTGCTTCATCGAAAATCAATAAACGGGGTTTTCGTAGAATTGCTCTTGCAATGGAAATCCGCTGTTTTTCGCCACCCGATAATTTCATACCGCCTTCACCCAAAATGGTATTCATTCCTTTGGGCGAGTTGTTTATCAGATGTTCGCAGGAAGCCTTTTGCAACGCCTCGAATACCTCCTCATCCGATGCATCCGATTTCACAAACAACAGGTTTTCTTTGATGGTGCCGGCAAACTTGGAGTCGGAGGAGGAGCCGAAGAAGATTCCCTGGGCCATTCCCAGCGCCTGGGAGGACTGGGCGGGATAGAGGAAGCTGGCTTCGAGCAGGTAATCGATGGCTTCCTGCGGCGACTTCTTGGCCAGGATGATGCCGATGTTATAGGCGAGCTCGCCGGTCTTCTTCTTGGCGTAGGCTTCCTTGAAGAGGGCCAGGGCCTCGTCGGGCTTGTTGTTCTTGTAGAGCGTCTGGCCGAGGATCAGGGCGCTTTCGGGATCCTTGGACTGGTTGTAGAGGGTCCGGAAAACCTTTTCGGCTTCGGCG
>CAZCPH010000331.1:0-4271 GCA_964500105.1 uncultured Mariniphaga sp.
TACTCACTGTCGGCCAATACCACACCGGCAATAAAAGTGCCTAATGCAGGTGACAACCCGATAGCGTCCATGGCCAGGGCAATTCCAATAACCAGCAAAAGTGCCATTGCGGTAAACACTTCGTGCAGGTTGGTTTCGGCGATAAATCGAAACAGATGTTTGGAAACAAACCGCCCCAAAAATATGATTGTTGCAATGGCTGCAATTATAACCAGCAACTGCGCCCAGCCCGGCAAAGCGGCAACACCGGTCAGTTTATCAAGCTGTGTATCAGCAAGTTTACCTGGAGAATTAAAAGCAGCAAGCACCGGTATGATTGCAAGAATTGGTACAACCATAATATCCTGAAAAAGCAACACCGCAAACGCAGACTTTCCTGCGGTATTGCGAATTAGTCCCTTTTCTGTAAGAGTTTGCAAAACTATTGCAGTAGATGAAAGCGCCAGAATGAGACCAATACCAACAGCCCGGTTTATTTGAAAACCAAATGCAAGAGCGACAGCTCCTACCACAATTGAAGTAATCAGAACCTGCAAACCGCCAAGGCCAAAAATAGATTTTCGCATTTTCCACAGCAGCGCCGGCTCAAGTTCCAGACCAATAATAAAAAGCATCAGTACTACACCAAATTCTGCAAAATGCATCACATCGCTGGCTTCCTGGCCCACAAGGCCAAGCACAAAAGGTCCGATAATAATTCCGGCAAGCAAATACCCCAAAACCGAAACCATACCCAGCTTTTTTGCCAGCGGTACAGAAACCACTGCCGCCAGTAAATAAATTAATGCCTGAAAGAAAAAGTCCTGATTGTACATACTATTCTGTTAAATCATTAAAATATGATGTCGTATTCAGTTTTGCCTAATTGAACTCTCCAAGGCTAAGCATTTGAAGCAGTTTTCTGTATTTTTCGGCATACACTGCAATTTCTTCATTTTTAATGGTATGAGCCCCATGCACAACAAAGGGTGGTAAATAATCCATCCGGCAAAGATTAGCCGCCTGCCTAAACGGAACCAGAAATTCATTGATGGTAAAATGGTTTCGCCCTTCCTTGCTGTAAACTTCGCGTCGTCCGCCGGTTGAAATAACCGAGATTACAGTTTTGCCCTCAAGCATCCGACCTTTTTCACCATAAGCCCAGCCGTGCTCAAGCACTAAATCCATCCACTCTTTTAACAATGCAGGTGCGCTGTACCAGTAAAACGGATGGTGCCACACAATTATATCATGTGCCAGCAACAACTCCTGTTCACGTTTTACATCGATAAAAAAATCAGGATAATTTTCATACAAATCATTCAGTGTAACATTTTTGTTCTCTTTTGCCACCTGAATAAGTTGTTTGTTAATACGCGACTTCTGAATTGCAGGATGTGCAAACTCTACCAGTATTCTGTTCATTTAACGGGATAGCTTTACTTATATTAATGCCAAATAAACAATGATTCTATGAAGATATACGCTGAACAATCATTCTTCGGCTTTTAAAAATAACATTTTTCATTTGAATTGCAGGCAGACAGGCACTTTCTGTTTAAAAAAATTAAAAACCGGTTCATACAATATTCGTTTGGAACAGTTCGGCATTTAATAACATCAGAAAGAAATTAATGCTGTCATTTTCAGAATTTTATTTTTGGATTTGTTCTAAACTACCTAAAAAATTTGCAAATGCCAACCTTTAAACTTAAATTTGAACTGTACAATTCGAGTTCATTGAAAGAAAAAAGATACTATCCGCATCGATTCAGCAGTTGGTAAACTCAACAGAACTTATTAAACCGAGTTAGCTCAACGGTTGCAAAAACAGGCCTCGTAGTTCCGATATCTTTCGGGATGAGTCGCAAGACCAGTGGACGTTTGACCGACCGGGCGCTCAAATCCTGTTAATCAGGGGTTTTACGCAAACGGAATTGGTGCGGATTTTTTTATTCTTTAATGAAACGTTTCACCACCAGAAACAACAAAATAAGAACAGACATAAACATCGCCACCCGGGCAATATAATCACCATGCTTTGCATAAAATGTGATTTTATCATTCAGATTTACCGCTTCTTCTATGGCTGCTTCCTTCCACCATTCGGTTGGCTGCGAGATATCACCACGTTGGTTTACGAAACAGGAAATTCCGGTATTGGCAGAACGGGCAACACTCCGCCGGGTTTCAATGGCACGCAGCCGGCTGTAGGAAAGGTGCTGCTTGTATCCCGGCGTGTTTCGCCACCAGCCATCGTTGGTTATTACCACAATTAAACCGGCACCTTTATGTACATAACGGGTTAGGTAGGCGCCAAAAACCGATTCGTAGCATATAACAGGAGCAACCTCTGCCCCGTTTTTCAGTTTAAAATTTGAAGGCTCATCCTGTCGGCCAAGGCTTCCCGTTGTTCCTCCCAAATCGATGACCCAGTCGCTTAAAAATCCAAGGTATTTTCTGAACGGCATTTTTTCCACTCCCGGAACAAGTATTGATTTGTGATACACGTCACCATGACCATCCTGACCGATAAATACGGCTGAATTAAATACGTCGTAATAAACATCATTCGATTTGCGGGCAGTTGGTGTGGCACTTTCAGCATCGGCATAAATTTTTGATGCCGATGTACCAAAAATGACTTCTGTTCCGGGATGATTTCTCATCCAGTCAGCAAGCTGCATAAACTGATAATTGGATTCGAGCCTGTCCACATTCCAGTCGGGATACCGTTCAAAAACCGTTTCAGGACCAATCACCAAATCTGTATTTTCATCTATTCTTGATTCAGCCAGCGCGATAAACTTTTGCAACTTTTGGTTTTCTGACTGAATGTCATAGGCCTCGTTGTAAGGGTCAATATTGGGTTGAACAACAACAACATTCAGCGGATTCTCTGTTTCCTGATAAGTATTGTAAACCGACCTGGAAAAAAGCCAGGGAAAAATCAGCAAAAAAAGAAATCCTGCGGTTGAAAAGCCAATTATTCTTCGCGAAACATTATTCCGAAAACTCAGAAACAGGTTGAATAAAATAAAGTTCAAAGCCAGTACCCAAACCGTTCCGCCCAGCACGCCGGTGTATTCGTACCACTGAATCATTTTCACATTGTTGGCAAATCCGTTCCCCAGGTTCAGCCATGGCCATTCAATGTCCCAATGGTAATGAAAATATTCAAAAGAAATCCAGAAAACAGCCAGCGCCGTATAGCCCAAACTCGCTTTAAAATGCCTTCGTGCGATGTGGCCAAGCCACCAAACCAGCGACATCAGAAAGGAATTGGCAACAATTGCCATTATTGCCCCTGCAACCGTTGCGTAAGCAATCCACCAGGTGGAAATCGCATTCCAGATCAAAAAAACAAGAAAAGCATGCCCCCAGAAGGATACACTTCGAAACTCTTCTTTCTTCGAAACGAAAAAATTTTCGAGCAGCAACAAAGGGAAAAAAGCTGCAAAAAGCACCCACCCGGGAAATCCGAGCCATGCCAGGCTTAACAACACACCTGTGGAAACAGATAAAATATAACGGTTTACTCGCGACATGCTATTTTATGTTGTGGGCCATCACCTTTTGTTTTGTTTTCCGGGCACGTTCAAAAACAAAATCGATTTGTCCCAGCATTAAACCTCCAAAACCGGCCTGGTTTACAATTACCGGATTACCATTTTTATTTTTAAGCGTAAGCGGTTCATCTAAAAATGAATGAGTATGTCCGCCAACAATTAAATCGGTAAGCGATGTTTCAGCAGCCAAAATAATATCGCTCACCTTTTGTTCCCTGTATCTCAGACCGAGGTGAGAAAGGCAAACCACCAAATCGCATTTCTTTTCATTTTTAAGGAAGCTTTCCATCTCAGAAGCAACCTGCAGTGGATCGTTATAAACAGTATTTCCATAGTGGCTTTTGGCTACAAGTCCGTCAAGTTCAATTCCCAATCCGTAAACGCCAATTTTAATTCCTGATTTTTTGAAAATTCTCCAACGCGAAAATCTACCCGCTAAAATGGTATCCGAAAAATCGTAATTGGAATTTATCAGTGGAAATCTGGCATTGGGCAAAGGTTCCAGCAGTCCTTCCAGTCCGTTGTCAAACTCGTGATTGCCAATGGTGCCGGCATCATAACCCACGGCAGACATCAATTTCAGCATCAGTTCACCTTTAAAGTAGTTAAAATAAGGTGTTCCCTGAAACATGTCGCCGGCATCAAATAACAACGTATTCGGATTTTTTCTCCTGATATCTTTTACAATGCCTGAAATACGTGCCAGGCCGCCTTTACCTGCAT
>CAZCPH010000332.1:0-4266 GCA_964500105.1 uncultured Mariniphaga sp.
ATATGTTCAAAATACTGGGGTACAATACCCCGCATGAATAACGAAAACAGGCCGGAAGTTCCGGCCTGTTTTCATTTAGAGTGATAACTTCAAGGACAACTTTCTGTGCTTAGTCATTTCCGTTTTTCTTGCCGAGCATAAGCATGGAGTTCACAACCACTTCAGTGACGTAGTGTTTTTCACCGTTTTTATCGTCGTAAGATCGGTTGGTGAGCTTACCTTCAACGGCTATTTCAGTTCCCTTTTTCAGGTAGTTTTCAGCAATATCGGCCTGCTTCCCCCAGGCAACCAACCGGTGCCAGGTGGTTTCCGATACTTTTTTACCGCTTTGGTCGTAGTAAATTTCGTTGGTTGCTATAGAAAAAGTAGCAACTTTTCTCCCACTGTCGAGCTTTCTTACTTTGGGTTCATCTCCAAGATTGCCGATAAGCCTGACGCTGTTTCTTAATGCATTCATGATTCAAAATTTTAAATTAATAACTAAAACGAAATTGTACACCAAAGGTAAAGCGGGCTCCAAAGATTAAACGGTAAATAAATATTTGTAACCGGTTATAAACGATTGTAAACGTTTGCAAACGGATATTTTTTTGTATATTAGAGTCTTGTTAAGATAAAACAAAGATGAAATGTGTGATATGAAAATGGTTTTTTACAAGTTATCAGCAAGAAAGAAAATCGCTATAAACAAAATAAATCCAATAAAAAACAAAAACCTTTTTATGATTAGGAGCATTATATTAGCATCATTAATACTTATTTCATTTTCAAATTTTGGACAAACAATAAACGAAATAGGGTATTACGATGCAAATAGTTTGATGGGAATAACATGTAAAGACGAATACATGATTCTTAGCAATGGAGAGATTGTTGATAACACTATTCCTTCATCTCCCACTAAAATTGGGCATTTCGCTTTTTGGGGTGATGGATTCTCGATCATAACAAGTGGCGATTATGCATACTTTGGTTTGGGGATGACAAATGCACTGTTAATTACTGATATCTCAAATGTTACTTCCCCGGTTGAAAATGGTTCTATTTATTTTACAATTGGAAGTGGTGTTTTTGGAATGGATATTTCTGAGAATACGTTGTTTGTTGCCCTGGGGTATGATGGTATTTTATGCTCGATTGATGTTTCAGACAAAAATAATCCAGTATTATTGGACACACTCTATTTAACAGGCGGCCAAACCAGGGATGTGGTACTACAAGATAATTATGCTTTTGTGGCAAACGGGCTTGGTTTATATATCATTGACATTAGCGATGCTTCAAATTTACAGCTTATGACAAGTATTGGCTCAGGATATAATTCGATAGATATAGGGGATAATTTAGTATTTATGGGAAAGTCATCAGGCGGTGTAGATGTATACGATATTTCTGAACCTTTAAATCCGACACCCACATTTTCTATCGCAAATAGCAGCGGTACAGTATGGGATTTACAATATCACAAAAAACATTTGTATCTGGCAACAAATAACAACGGTCTTTTCATGTACCAAATTGAAGAAAATTCAGGTACAGAAGTGGCTAACTTTCCAAACACTGGTAATGGTCAATCGTTTGGTGTTTGCGTACAAGACAGTTTAATTTTATTGACAGGTCAAAGAAATGGAGTTGCAATATTACAATACGACAGTACGGGAACAGTGGGCATTAACGAAATCAACTCAAAAACCCATCTTAATATATTTCCTAATCCTGCCAAGGATTATATTTCCATAGAAAACAATACATCACCAATTTATAATATAAACATTTTTAATATTTCAGGTAATCTGGTAAAACAGATAAATCAAGACTGGCCAATTAGAAAAATAAAAATATCAGATTTATTTAATGGACAATATTTTATTCACGCGATTACTGATAACAAAGTATTGGTACAGAAATTTATTAAAATACAATAAAACAAGATACTGTAAACATTTTATTAATTGCATGGATAGGTTTTTGCAGTGTTTTTGCAGGGTTCACTCACGATTGTCTCTCGTCCTTCTAACGGACAATCGTATGCAATCTGTAACGACACAATCTGCATATAACCGTTAAATTCTTAAAAAATGGAGCAAAGAACATGTTTAGAATGTGGCGAACCGCTTCGTGGCAGAGCCGACCAGAAGTTTTGCAGCGATGCCTGCCGGAATGCATACAACAACCAGAAACTGGGAAGCACCACCAATTACATGCGAAAAATCAACCGCATATTAAAAAAGAACCATTCCATTTTGAAGGAACTGAACCCCGACGATAAAACCACAACCTATAAAAATGTGATGATAAAACACGGCTTCAACTTCAACCACTTTACTCACATTTACAAAACCCGCAACGGCAGAGTTTACTATTTCTGTTACGACCAGGGATTTTCGGCACTGGAAAACAATAAGTTTCTGCTGGTAAAAAAAGAAAGTTGAAAAATTGAGGTTTTTTGGGAAAATCAAATTTCCTGTGCAAATTTGCCACAGTTAAACTTAAATCTGTAAGAAATGAAAAAATTACTGACTTTTATTCTGCTGACTTTTTGGGTTGCAACAATTTCCCAGGCTGTTCCAGCCCCTTCAAAAGAAGATTTTTTGGGCGAATGGAAATTTGAAAGCCAGCATGCTCCCTACGGTTATGAAAAAGGGTACATTGTTATCCTTGAAAAAGAAGGAGTTCTTTCCGGCGAAATCAAATTTGCCGAGGGCACTAAAGTGCAAATGACTGATGTAAAATTTGAAGAAAATGTTTTAAAATTTGGTATTGCTGTTGATTATTATGCTATTCCAATTAAAGCAACCATTGAAGGTAACAAAATGAAAGGTACAGCCACCACACCGGAAGGTGACTTGCCATTTGAAGCAACCAAAGTAGAAAAGACAGAATAAAATCAATTTGATTTTTATTTTAACATTTTCCTTAAAATTTATAATCCGTTGCATGGATTGAAATTAATGGTTATAATTGTACCAATCAAAAAACGAAATATGAATTACGGATTAGGACATCACGGCCATCATTGCAAAACCTAACGGTTGGTAGGTCAGGGTTGTTTTGTCGTAATTTTAAAAGATAGTAAACCAGAGGCTTGCCAAAAAGGCAGGCCTTTTTCGTGAGATAAAGTTTTTACGAGTTTATGAACGAAGTAAAAACTTGTTATCGAACGAATCCCGAAAGCGAAGCGACTCGGGATCTGTTCCAACTGATTGAGAAATTGAAAAGAAAAAAAGACATGGAAAAACTTAAAATTGCCATTCAAACCAAAGGCAGGTTAAACGAAGATTCGATGAAACTGATTCAGGAATCTGGCATCGATTTAACCATTGGCAGAAGAAAACTGGTTTCGGAGGCGGGGAATTTCCCCATGGAAGCGTTGTTTCTGCGCGACGATGACATTCCGCAAACCGTGGCCGACGGGGTGGCCGATGTGGGCATTGTGGGCGAAAACGAAATGCTTGAAAAAGGTGAAAACGTAGTTATTGCCAAACGACTGGGATTCAGTAAATGCCGGTTGTCTCTGGCCATTCCCAAATCGGTGAATTACCCCGGCCCTGCGTTTTTTAATGGAAAAAAAATTGCCACCTCCTACCCTCGCATTTTGCAGAAGTTTTTGAATGAACACCAGATTAAGGCAGAAATTCACGTCATCAGTGGTTCGGTGGAAATTGCACCGGGAATAGGACTGGCCGATGCCATTTTCGACATCGTAAGTTCGGGTTCAACATTAGTTAGCAACAGATTGAAAGAGGTGGAAGTGGTTATCCATTCCGAAGCGGTGCTGATTGCCAAACCGAATCTGTCGCCCGAAAAACAGGAAATTCTGGATGAACTGATTTTCCGGATGGAATCGGTGCAACGGGCTGAAGGCAAAAAATACATTCTGCTGAACACACCCAACGAAAAAATCCAGGATGTGGCAGCATTGCTGCCTGGAATGAAAAGCCCCACCATTGTTCCGCTGGCACAGAAAGGATGGAGTTCCATGCACTCGGTAATTGCCGAAGACGATTTCTGGGAAATCATTGGCAAACTGAAAAAAGCCGGTGCCGAAGGAATTCTGGTGATTCCGATTGAGAAGATGATTTTTTAATTGAACAAATTTGAGTACACAGTATTTAGTACAAAGATTATGAGAACTTTTATCAATCCAGATAAAACCCTTTGGCCCCAAATCCTGCAACGGCCTTCGCTGGATGTTTCGGGTTTATATGAAACAGTGCAGTCGGTTTTAAGCGAAATAAAACAATCCGGCGACCAGGCACTGCGAAA
>CAZCPH010000333.1:0-4254 GCA_964500105.1 uncultured Mariniphaga sp.
ATTTATCTTAATAGAGAACCTTATCATAAATTTTTTCTATTTAGAATAAACTTTTCTGAAAATGGAATTGTTCAGGATTTTTATAGTAAAAATCGTATTGGAATACGATTTGATACAAAAGCCGATATGGAAGATTGGGGAAATCTAAATAACGGACAAAAACTTAAGCAACAATTTGCACAACGCTGGAATAAATTAAATCAAACTGTTCAAGAAAATGATGTAATTGTAATCTCATCCTACAAAAAATCTGGCAGTAAAGTCGGAATAATTTCTAAAGGCACTCAATTTGAAAAAATAGGAAACGAAAATGAATTTTATACAATTTTTCAATTAGAACAAATTCAAGAAATAGACATTGAAAAATTTCCTTTTATTCAAACACTTTTACCATCCAATGTTACTATAAGTCCAATAAATCGGAAAAACTATACTTTGCGTAAAAACATATTTCCCAAAGTTATTGTCCGTATTGAGAATAACGAATTTGATGATATTGCTCTTGAAATAATAGCGAGTGAATGGTTAAGAACAGAGTTTGCACCTAAGGAATATAGATTACAATACCAACTTTTAAAAACTGGCGGAAACAACAAAGACATCGACATTTACGGCATGACTATTGGAAATGAAAAGTTAATAGCTCAAGTGTCAAGCACAAAAAACTCAAAAACTATAAATGACAAAATCAAAAAACTAGAAAAATATAATGGTTTTAAACGTGTGTTTTTCTTTAATGTTGATGACAAAAAAACATCTGAATACGAAATTATAGACTTGAAAAGAATTATTTCTGAATTGAGAAATGACAACAAATACAAGGAATTAATATACGAATTGGAATAAAATACTGGTGCTAATAAACAGGACTCTGAGCTGCGCGCAGAGCCCAGCGATGAGTCCATGTTGAACTACACCCGCCGGTTGGCGGGTCCAGGCCTATGTACTTAATGACGATATTACGATTTTTTGAAGAAAAACAATAAGGGTATTCTGCCGCATATTCATACAAAAAAAAAATACACTTGTTTGATGTACAAAAAAGATATACTTTTGTTATATAAAAGTGTGGATTATGAAAACAGTTTCATTGAAAATTGACGATTCTATTTTTGGAGAAACCGAAAAAATTCTTTCAAAAATTAAAAAACCCAGAAACCGGTACATTAACGATGCCATTGACTACTATAATCGCATTCAAAAACGTGCATTATTAGAAGAAAAACTTAAAAAGGAATCGGATTTGGTTAAAGCGGATTCCATGAAGGTTTTAAACGATTTTGAGGAGATAGATTATGCAGATTAAACAGTATGAAATCTGGATTGCAGATTTAAATCCGAAAATGGGGACAGAACCCGGAAAAACAAGACCCGTTCTGGTTGTCCAGACAAATCTGTTAAATCAAATTCCACATCCTTCAACCATTGTTTGTCCGTTAACCACAAATGTTAAAACAGGCGCTGAAATCTTGCGGGTTCACATAAAAAAGGGAGAAGCAAATCTACATCAGCATTGTGATGTCATGATTGACCAAATCAGGGCAATTGACAATAAACGACTGGTTAAGAAAGTTGGGAATTTACCTCAGAACCTGATTGAAAAAGTGAAAGAAAATTTAATGATACTAATTGATTTAGAATGATATCGGAAGACAATTAACAAATTAAAATCTTAATGAGTTTTCTTAAACGAATAGAGAAAAAGTGTGAACATTACTAATCGTAAAACAGACAGATATGAAACCAATAATTGACCATATTCAGATAACAGTAAAAGATTTAAAAGTTGCTGAGAAGTTTTATGATAATTTTCTTCCTGTTATTGGATTTGATATCAAAAATAAAGTAACTGCAACCATCAAAGAGCATGATTTTCATGTGATTGAATATACTCATGATTTATTGGCTTTTGCGATAACTTCACCCAGAGAATCTTTCAAAAATGACGCTGTTAACAGGAGAAAACCAGGAGCACTGCATCATTTGGCTTTTAAAGCAGATTCGAGGCAAGAAGTTGACAGAGCATACGAAGAGTTGGTAAAGATTGGGGCAGATATTGTTTCAGAACCCAAAATACACCCTGAATACAGCGAAAATTACTATGCTGTTTATTTCAAAGACCTGGAGAATATAAAATACGAAATAGTTTGTACCAAAGCCTGAGGAAAATAACCGGTAGATTATGGAAAACTAAATATTTTGCAGATAACCGACTGCCTGCGATTCAATCCCCAAAGAATCAACCTCATAATTATAATACATCGGCAGATTGCAAATGAAATGCAAGCGCGGGCAGTATTTCAACAGCTTTGCAGTGGCGTTAAATTTTCAGCTGCACTCCTCACAGGCTTTGTAAATCCCTTCGAACATTTCCTTCACATCAGCTGCGGCAACCGCAGAAAAAGCCAGTCTTAAAATGCCGTTCAGGCTAATGGTGCCAATGCTGTAGTTTTGGATGAGTGTTTGCCGCACCTGTTCGCTGTCGAGCCCGTCGGCCAGTTGAACGCACATAAAGTAACCCGAGTTGAACGGCAGTGCTGTAAAGTATTTCCGGTATTTTTCGTCTTTTAACGCTTCTTTTACCGCTTCGTAGCGTTGCTGCATAATCCGGTGTTTGGCCCGTTTTTGTACCCCGTATTCGGCACTGTTGTAAGCTGCATACATCAGCGATTGCGAAATATTCGCCGCATTGGAAATGTTTCCGCGGATGGCGCCTGCCGTTTTGGCTTCGAGTGCTGAATACAATTCGGCATCGCCGCCTTTCACGGCATACGTCATAAATCCTACGCGAAATCCCCAAACGTAATCTTCCTTGGTGGCGCCGTCGAGTTTTACGGCCAGCACATTTTCGTGCAGGTTGGCCAGCGCTGCAAAAATGCTTTCGCGGGCAACACCCTCTTCGTAAACCAGTCCGAAATAGGCATCGTCAGTCACACAAACCAGTTTGTTTCCTTTTTCGGCTGCTTTTTCGATGATCGAAACAATACCGTCAGCTTCTTCCTGGGTTGGTGTGTAACCGGTAGGATTGTTGGGGAAGTTCAGAATCAGAATCTTTTTACCGGGTTTTCCTTCATTCAGTTTGGCTTCGAACGCTTCCAAATCGAACTGTTCGTTTTTAAACAGGTTGAATTTTACCAGGTTGGCGCCGTAACCGTTGGCCAGGGTGAGGTTGTAATTTCCCCAGAACAGGCTGGGCACAATCACTTCGTCGCCGGCATCGGCAAACAGGTAGCCAGCCATGCTGATGCCGTGGGTCAGTGCATTGGTAACCACGGGCAGGCTAAGCTCCGTTTTTCCCAGCGACGGATTTTTTTCGTAAATCATGCTTTTCCACTTCGAGCGCAAATCGGGCCGCCCGAAACTGGGTGCATACGGAAAAACCAGTGATGGGTCGAGATTGATTTTTGATGCAATGGTTTCCAACCGCATGGGCGTGCCGTCGTCTTCAACAGCAGCGCCAATGGTGGCATTTATGCGTGTTCCTTTTGCTTCGGCAGTTTGCCCCAGAATTCCCTTTTTCGGGAAGAAAATGTTTTTGCCCCTTTCGGAAAGCATATCGTAAACCGCCGGACTTTTTTGCCGGATTATCTGATTGAGTTCTTCAGCCTGTGGATTCATAGTCTGTTTTTTTTCTGTTTTATTTTAATGCTATTGACATCTGATTTTCGGAACGCAAGATAAAAAACAACCTTATAAAAAATTAGGATTGTTGACAAATTGAAGCATTTTTTGATAAAATTCTAACATATTCCATTTTGAAGTATGAATTTGAGAAATATTTGTAATTCTTGAACCAAATCAAAAAATCTCGTATTTTTACTTTTAAAATCAAAAACAACCTGATATGAGAACTTTGAATTTTCCATTGTATTTCTTCTTTCTATTAGCCACTGTTATATTTATTTCCTGTGGAAAAGAAAACGACAACAGTGAATGGCCCGGCTGGCGTGGTCCCAACCGCGATGGCGTAGTGAAGAATTTTCAGTCGCCCGAAGAATGGCCTGCAGAGCTGACCAAAGTCTGGACCCAAAGTGTGGGTTTGTGCGATGCATCGCCGGTTTTGGCTGATGGCCGGATTTATCTTCATGTAAAACAAAATGAAAATGAAGTGACGTTGTGTCTTGATGCCGAAACCGGTGCAGAAATCTGGAGTACCGTGAATAATGTTTCACCGGAGGTAACCGGAGGGGCGGCGCCTCATCCCGGACCAAGAAGTACACCGTATGTTTCCGGTGGAAAAGTTTACACGCTGGG
>CAZCPH010000334.1:0-2532 GCA_964500105.1 uncultured Mariniphaga sp.
ATAACGTTTTGCGCAGCAATACTTTACGGCTTCCGAGCTTTTTCCCGTTTACATCCGAAACCACCACTTTTACCCGGGGCAACCGTTTCAATGTTTTGTCGAAACCGTAAAACCGGTTTAAATCGATGTTCAGCGTATGATTCTGCCCCTGCATCAGGTATAACGGGTAATAGTGATTGTTATTGGTGCCCTTCAGTTTAAATTTGCGGCTGTACCACATTCCGCTGAAAACCAGCAACGGAGCATCAATATCCACATCGGTTTTGCCCGTGTTGGTTAAGGTAAGTCCCAAATTGTCGGGGTAGTACAGGCGGTCTTTGGTCAAATCCACATGCACTTTTGGCTTATTAAAAAAAGGGATTTTGAAGCCGGATTTACTTTTCGCTGAATTTGCCCAAAAAAAAGCTAAAACTCCGGCAATCACCAAAACCAGCACAAACCAAATCAGTTTGTGCCCCTCGGGGCCAACCTCGTTTTGTGCCATCACCGAAACCGTAAATGTCAGAAAAAAAAGTAACAATAAAACCTGCTTCATGCGCATAAATTTGCTGCAAAAGTAGCACATTTTTCGGGTTGGGGAGAGTTAATTTTTTGTAAGGAAATCAATTATTTTCTGACCAAATTAACAGATAAAATACTTTTTTGTATTTAATTTGGAGCTTTAACCGAAGTATAACCGAAAAATAGTTTGAAATGAAGCAACTAATATGCCCGATATCGAACGAAATGGTAAACGAACGCCTGACCAGGCTAAATGCATTTTTTACCATACTGATTGTTACAGCCGGATTTGTATTTAATTCGGTGATTTTTCCGCTGGTATTGCTGGCTGACTTTTTCATCAGGGCGTTTACTAATGCCAGGATTAGCCCTGTAAGTTTTTTAAGTACCGGACTGGCAAAACTGCTGCACCTGAGTAAAAAGCCCATCGACAAGGCGCCCAAAATTTTTGCCGCCCGGATGGGATTTGTAATGACACTGGTAATTGCCACCCTGTTTTTACTGCAATTTTATACGGCATCGATGGTTGTAGCTGGTATCCTGGTATTTTTTGCCACACTTGAATTTGCATTTGGCATTTGCGTAGGGTGTATTATTTACACCTATTTTGTTTTGCCACTCTACAGATAAAATACAATGCCATGACAAAGGATTTTCCAAAGGGATAATCTGTTCATAACTACCTTAAAAAACAAAGTAAACTGCACAGCCCGGGAGATTTTCCGGGTTGTGTTTTTTATTTCAAATTCTTCGAATAAAATCCGTTTTTCCCGTCACTCAATTCGCACCAGATGGCAAATTGCTGCGGAATTTGTTTCGCAGGCAGCCGCATTCCGTTGATGTGGGCAAACTCCACCGGCCAAAGGGTAAACGTTTCACCTGCTGGCAAATTCATTCCGGTAAGTTTGTAGTATCCGTTCACCGTCATTTCGGCATTGAGGTAGTCGAGCGTGTCGTTGTTGGATATTGTTAATTTTTCTCCATCGAAAATTGCTGATGCATTCAGTTTTACCAGCGATTCGGTTTTTTCTTTTTCAGGCTGAAGGGCAAAAAGAAGTAGGACGATGGCTGCCAGGACGGAGGTGATTAGTAGAATTTTAGTTTTTATTTTGTTCATTTTAGAAACATTAAGGTCATTTAAATTTCTCATAAAAATTCAATAATATGAATATTACACCGCGGCTTCAGCCCGGTGCCGGAAATCCTCATTCAATCGGAAAGCTTTAGCGTTTAAAATTTAAATGCTAAAGCCTTCGTTTCAAGGAATCGGTCGAAACACCGGGCTAAAGCACCGGTGTAAAATTTTATCTCTGCTCAAAATTTCTTTTTCAGTTTTTCGATTACGTTTTCCTTTCTCCTCCGCGAAACCGGAATTTGTTCCCCGTTTTTGAGTTTTAACAGGCTGCCGGATTTCAAAAAAGCAGCCACGTGCTTCAGGTTGACAAGATGAGTTTTGTGTGCACGCACGAAACCAAATTCCTCCAGCAGATCCTCAAATTCCACCAGCGTTTTGGCTACCAGCAAATGCTTTCCGTCGTTAAACCAAATGTGCGTGTAATTTCCTTCGCCCTGGCAACGGACTATTTTTCCCACATCGGCATATTCAATGCGGTCGCCTGCAGGCAGCCCGATGCGCGGATTTCCGGGTTGACTCAGATTATGGTACAGTTGTTTCATCCGGTGGTTTTCCTGTTTTTCGCGGATGCGTTCGGCCACTTTTTGCACGGCAGCTTTCAGGTCGTTGCGGTTGATGGGTTTCAGGATGTAATCAGCGGCGGAAAAACGGATGGCTTTGATGGCGTAGTTGTCGTATGCGGTAACAAAAATCACCTCGAAACTGAAATCCTGCAAATGCTCCAGCAGTTGAAACCCGTTGGCGCGGGGCATTTCAATGTCGAGAAAAACCAGGTCGGGTGGCTGCTCCCGGATAAGCGACAGCGCCGCCTCCACCGAAGCCGCTTCGCCCAGCACCTCCACCTCCGGGCAATACTCCCGAAGGATTCCGGCCAGGTTCTCCCGTCCGTGCTTTTC
>CAZCPH010000334.1:2632-4247 GCA_964500105.1 uncultured Mariniphaga sp.
GGCATGACCTGTTTGATGTAATAATGCACCGACGAATCGGGAACACAAATGGGCATATTGGAAGGAAAATCAGAACGCACAATGACTACCGGCATACGGAAAGGGTCATCAGTTTCTTTTTCAGGTAAAATTTCGGGAGTAAACGAAAACTCAGGAATGCCCGGAAAAGTATCTGGAAGAAACAGGCTGTCGGATTGCGGCTTAAACTTTGGCGAAATTTCAAACTGATTGTATCGCTCCCGGTTCTTTTTGTTCTGATGGTTTTCTGTTTGGGCTGAAAGCGAACCCGACAGAATAAGGATTGTGGTTATAAAAAGTATAGACCTCATATCGTTTTATTGAAAAGATATTTTTCCACAGCAAAAATCACACCAACAGCCCAATGAATATGAACATTTTCAATAAGTTGCAGCTGCGAAATTTTTCCCGGTTTTCTTTCCCAAAATTCAGTTATTCAATCCCCAGTTTTTGCTTTACCAGCGGAAACAAATCCAAACTTTGATTCGATTTATATAACACCACGTTGGAACCCGTTTCAAAAACGTACATCAGTTCCTGTTCTTTGGCTACCTCATCAATAGCTCCCATTGCTTTTTCGTACAGCGGATTAAGTAGCTCTTGATATTTTTGTTGCATTTGCTGCTGTGCATTCATTTGGTAGCTCTGAATTCGTTCCTGCAAATTCTGTAATTCAGAAATTTTTGCGTTGCGTTTCAGTTCAGTAACTTCCTGTCCCATTTGTTCCAGCTCCTGCAATTTGGTTTGGTAATCTTTTTGCATTTCGCCCAGAATTTCTTCCAGGTCGGTTTGAAATTTATTGAATTCTGCTTCTGTGGAATCACGTTCCGGCATCACATCAATCAACGCCTGCAAATCGATGTGCCCGAATTTTAAGGTTTGGGCGTTTCCGGCAGTTGCAGAAATTACGAAAAGAATGACAGCGAAAAAAGGAGTAAATTTTCTCATGATTGTTGATTTTTAGTTATTTGCAGTAAAGTTGAGACAATCATTCAGAATACGGATTTAATAAACGTTAAAAGTGATTATTGAATATGTTAACTGATTCAAACAACGCTCCATTTTTCTAAATTTCTGTTAATGCCTAATTAATTCTGCTGACAAGTTAACAATGAACTGTCATTTTTTTAATCTTCTTTGTGTTTCCTTCGTGTCTTAGAGTCTTAGTGGCGAAAAAAGGAAAATGCCACCAAGACTCCAGGACACTATGGTTCACCAAGTTTTTTATTTCCCAAGTTGTTCCAGCAACCGTTTTTTCAGTTCACTGTTTTCCATTTGCATTAAATGGGCATTTACAATTTTCCCGCTTTGATCCACCAAAGCGTAGTGTGGAATGCCGTAAATATTGAATTTTTCCGTCAGGTAGTTCCATTCGTCGCCCGAAACACGGACGTGCTCGCCTTTAATATCCGGGATTTTCTTTTCATACTCGTTTTCAGGCGAAGTGGGGTTTGTAATATACAGGAACACCACATCCTCGCCGGCCAGCTCTTCTTTCAGCGGTTTTATTTTTTCAATGCCCGCCAGGCACGGTCCGCACCAGGTAGCCCAAAAATCGACATAAATTACCTTTCCCCGGAATTTCCTGATAATGGAA
>CAZCPH010000335.1:0-4217 GCA_964500105.1 uncultured Mariniphaga sp.
GCCTGCCGCCACGCTGCACATCAGCCATACAAATGGAACTGCCGGCTTAATGCCAGACCAGGGATTACGCATACAAAATGCTTCAGGTACCAACCGGTTCTGGACTTTATACACCTTTAGCAGCAATGGTGCACTTGCCCTCTATTCGGGCACCGGCGATGGCGTATCGGTGGGTAATTTCAATGCCGGTACCGGAGCTTACACGGCAACCAGCAATCGTCATCTGAAAACCAATGTATCGCTGCTTGGCTCAGACATTCTGGACAAAATTGCCCTCCTGAAGCCGGCACGCTACAGCTACCTCCGCGATCCGTTGAACCAAATGACCATTGGTTTTATGGCAGAAGATGTGCAGCCTCTTTTTCCTGAACTTGTGGATACTGTGGGCGAAAACAACGAAAACATGGCCATCAACTATGCGGGATTTTCCGTGGTGGCCATAAAAGCCATTCAGCAACAACAAAAACAGATGGAAGCGCTGCAAACCGAAAACGAGCAGTTGAAAAAACGGCTGGAACGGTTGGAAAATCTGGTGGCTTCAACTGCACAGAAAGGAAACGATTAATTACACGGAGAAAACCGGATGATGAAACAAATTTCTTGTGAGAAACAAACAGATCAAATTAAACAAACCAAAGTGGAGGAAAGAAAGCTGAATGTTGCCATAATCGACGATGAAAAACACGCCATTGAAACGCTGGCGTACGATTTACGCGAATCGTTTCAGCAATTTATTGAAATTGTTTTTACGGCAACCAATCCGTACCAGGGTGCCTGGCAGGTAAGGCTTTTTAAGCCCGATATTCTTTTTCTCGATGTTATGATGCCCGGATTGTCTGGCTTTGAACTCATCAACCTGATTGAAGATTTGGATACGAAAGTGGTGTTTACCACAGCTCACCTGGATATGGTGAAAGCAAGAAAACCGGATGGAATTATGGCCTGTCTCATGAAACCGGTTTTGCGCTCCGAACTTCAAAGCATTATCAGTCAGGTAAAAAGGGAATTGTGATTTGAACGAATTTTATCATACCGTAAGTAATTAATAATCAGTTTTTAAAAACAGAAATCATGAAAAAAAATCTTTTTATCGTATTGTTTTGTGCAGTGGGACTGACCGCTTCAGGCGCAGTACTATATTTTTTAAAAACGGAAACCAAAAGTGGGAATTCTGTTTCAGTACAAGATGAACCAGCATTAAAGGCGGCTGATTTTGCCGGCAGTCTGGATGAATTGCTTACCCTCGAAATGGCAGTAGAAATCAGTGGCTTCGATGCTTCCAAAGCGACGAAAGAGCACGAAAACAAGGCATCTGCGATTTTTGGCGGCGAGAAAAAACCACCCCGCGAATGCAATTACCTGTGGAACAATGGTCGGACCCGGGCAGTGGCAATGGGTGGAAATACCGTCAATGCTCCTTACAAAGACAAGGTGGCCATTCATTCGGTTTCAAACACTACGCTTGAACGGTTTAAACGAAATTACGGAGTGTTAACTGAAGAACAGAAGCAGGCAGCAGCAAAAAAGCTGGAAGAAGAAGCCGGTAAAAACAATAACTCCGCAGCAGGTCAAAATATGACACAGGTGGGAACCGGAATGGTTCAAAATATTCAGGCTGAAGAAGTTGCCGGTGTGGGCGATGCTGCCACCTGGTACGATAATTCCAGCGAACTGAAGGTGTTGTACAAAGGCCTTATTTTTTCTGTGGTAGTCGATATTGCAGACGATAAAAAGGTGAACCGGAATAAAAGCATCGAACTGGCTCAACGGATTATTCGGGATAAACTGAAATAGCTGAATTTTATACTTTTTAAACACGATAAATGAACCAGAACAATTTCAACTTCGAGTTTAACCCAAGAAGGGAATTTCTCAAAAAACTTGGTTTGCTGGGAATGGCAGCAAGTCTCCCTCCGGTTTTATGGCAATGTTCCACAAAAAACACGGGTTATCATGGCACAGGAATTCCGCCATACAGGGTTTGGGAAGAAATGCTTATGGCGTTGCAAACCAGTCCCGACCACCTTGAAGGCCGGATGAACCAATTGATTCAGGAAGGGAATCCCAAAGCGATGTTTGATTTTGTGCGGGATGAAATTCACCTGATGCCTACCTCAGTTGGTTCGTTACGTGGATTGGGAAAAACCATGCGGTACGGCATTCGTGGTGCGCTCAGGTATGGTTTTGCCACACCGCGCGAAAAAGCCGAACTGCTTCACCACATGCTATCAAAGGCCAATATTTCATCGTCAGTTGTTTATGAGCGTACAGCTATTCAACCCGATGATGTTCCTTCCTTTTTTTACCGGCCTGTTGAACGAAAGTTTGAACCGGCTATTGACAAAAAAACGCTGGACCGGTGGAGCAACGAAATGGGAGCAGGGGAGAGTGAATCCGGAGTTGTGAATCCCGATCCTGGTTTGGCGGAAAGTAAAAAGTTAGCAAAAAATCTGTGGAGTTTGATTCCCGAAAAAGAGAAACTGAGGGCACAAAAATTCGACTTCAGATGGGATAATTACCGCACTCCAACAGTTGAATTTCAGCACGAAGGAGAAACCAAATACGCGCACCTGTTCGATCCGGATATTCCATTCGGAAGTCTGCGGAACGCTGAAAATGGCCAAACCTCGCCGGCTGAAGAAGCTGAGTTTACCGATGAAAAAGTGGCCATTTCACTCTCTTACCGAACAGGCATTAAACCACAGGAAGAGAAGGAACTGGTGCAGGGCGAATGGTTTGTGCACGAACTGGCCGGAAACCAGGTTGTCTGCTCTTTCCTGCATGGCCTTGATTTGGAAAGACAAATTTCAACTCCGGTTCGTAACCTGCGGATTTTCACGCCGGCGTTGTCGTTTCAGTCGTTCGATGCCGACCGGCCGTTTTTGGAAGCCCGTTCTTTTCTGGGAAACCCGGTTACCCTCGAAGGAAAAACAATTGATATGAGCAGCGACAAAGCCGTTTTTGAGAACTCGACGTTGCTGGTAAAACCCAATGCAACGCTTCAAAAGGAAATAGAACGGCTGGAGGTAAAAGCCATTGCGGGAAGCTATCCGCTGGTAAAACTGCAGGTTTCACCCCTAAATGCTTCCGGAGAGATGATTTCGGGACTTTCTGCATCCGATTTTGCCATTGCAGACAATGAAACCCCTGTTCAGGCCATTATGGAAAGCAATCAGCGAACGCCCAAAGTGCTCATTCTTTACGATACGTCGTTGAGCATGCCCAAAACCTATTTTGGCGAAAATATGGATGCCTTTGTTGCTTCTCTGGAAAGCGCCATTCTCGAAAAGTTTCCCGACACCCAAATCACCAAATGGGAAACCAGTTCTGATTTATACACCTGGCTTACCAAAGCTTCGCATACCAGCAACGATCTTATCATTTTCGCCACCGACGGCGATAACAGTGATGAATACGATGCTGCAAAAATGGAAAAACTGAAGTCGGGTCCGCCTGCTCTGATTCTGAATGTCAAAAATTCCACCAGCCGGCACCATCAGGAATCGTTCGGGAACATGGCCAATGCCACAAACGGTATGGTTTTCGATGCCCGCGACCAGGCAGGAACCATTGAAAACATTACCCGGTATATGGGCGAACTGGAAATTCCGCCCTATGTTTTTACTTATTATGCATCGGGAGAGAAAATTCCACACCAAATTACAATAACTGCCGACAACCACAGGGTAAAAGCAAATGACAGCTTCAATTTTACCTTAATTCCGGATGACAATTCAGAAGCCGGTGAACATATCATCGGGTTGTACCTGAATGTAAAAACAGGGAATCAGAATGTCAGGCGGGTATTGGCCGGTTGGGACAATGTGGTTGACCGCGACCGGAAACCAGATTTTAAAGACTTTACCGATGTGCAAAATATGCTACTGGGAAGTATTCTGATTGCTGTGGAAGGCGAGGGGCCGACTCTTTCTGCTTCACTTTGCGATATTTTGAAATACCGGCTGACTACCAGGAAATGGGGTGAAGCAGTCATTCAGAAGGATTTTAAAACTGCTCTGGAAGCTTATGGTGAAGGAAGTTTTGCTTATGACGAAAACCTGGCTTCACTTATGGCGCCGCTTCAGGATGCAGTAACTTCAGACAGTTTTACTTTTGCCGGAGGAACAAGAATCGGTGTTATTAAAGCCTGGCCCGGAATCAACCGCGGATTTTCAACCTATAGCTTTGATTATTTGCCTACATCCAGTTACGTTTCA
>CAZCPH010000336.1:0-4217 GCA_964500105.1 uncultured Mariniphaga sp.
TTTTGTGAAAAATAGCTTTGGTTTTTCCGTTGTTTTGAAGACGTGGCAGAATTTCGTTTTCCACCAGGTATTTCATTTCGAACGGTACGCCCGGCACCGAAACAAAAATGGTATCGTTTTTTTCGAACCACATGCCCGGAGCAGTTCCTGCTTTATTGGGTAAAACCGTGCAAGATTCGGGAACCAATGCCTGGTCGCGGTTCAGTTTGTTCAAATCGATGTTCCGGTTTTTAAACCGTTGTTTTATATGCTGAAAAGTGGGTTCGTGAAAAACCAGTTTGGTATGGAAATAATCACACAACACGTTTTTTGTGATGTCATCTTTTGTTGGCCCGAGGCCGCCGGTGAGAATGACCAAATCCACCTTTTCCTCTGCTTTTTTCAATGCTTCAAGAATGTGCTCCTTATCGTCGTGCACCGATGTAATCTGGTAAATTTCAATGCCGCTCAGGTTAAACTTTTCAGCAATCCAGGCTGAATTGGTATCCACAATTTGTCCGATGAGAATTTCATCGCCAATGGTTATGATTTCTGCTTTCATAAATAATCTTCTAACTGATGCACAAAAGTAGAAATAAAAACAGCTAAGGACGGTCTAAAATAATGATTTTAAACTGGCACGAAAAAAACAGCTAAACGCTTCAAAAATCGCAGTCCAGTAAAACCAAAAATGATTTATTTTATGATTACATTTACGTCATTCTTCTGATTATATTTTAGTCATAAAAATCAATATGTATTTATCGTCCAACATCAAATTTTTACGAAAAAGAAAGCAGCTGACACAAAGTCGCCTGGCTGAACTACTGGGCATCAACCGCTCGGGGGTAAATAACTACGAAAACGGCTCCGCTGTTCCGCCGGTAAACTTGCTGATTGCCCTGTCCGACCTGTTTCAAATTTCCATCGACACGTTGCTGCGCATCAACCTTTCCAAGCTGCGGGAAAGCCAGATATACCTCATTGAAAACGGCTCCGATGTGTTTGTGAAAGGCACCGAGTTGCGGGTGCTCACCACCACCATAAACAGCAGCAACCAGGACAACATCGAACTGGTTTCCATAAAAGCAAAGGCGGGTTACACCACTGGGTATTTCGACCCCGAATTTATTTCAGGACTTCCGGTTTTTCAATTGCCATTCCTTTCCAAAGAGAAAAAATACCGCACATTCCAGGTTTCGGGTGATTCCATGCTGCCCATACCCGATAGAAGCTGGGTAACCGGTGAATTTGTGCAGGATTTGAACGACATAAAAAGCGATGAGCTTTATATTGTACTGACCCTGAACGAGGGAATTGTTTTCAAGAAGGTTAAAAATGACCTGAAAGAGAAGCGTTCTTTGCGAATGATTTCCACCAACTCTGATTATGAACCCTACGATTTGCCACTGACAGATATCCGCGAGGTATGGAAGTTCGTTCACTATATTTCTTCGGAAGTACCGGAACTACCTGAAACAGAAAATTTATACTACCAAATAAAAGCCATAAAAAAAGAGCTGGAACAGATTAAAAGAAAGTTGTAACCATGGGTTGATATTTTTGAAATTAAAGACTAATTTAGCCGGAAATATCATTTTTCTAAACCAAAAAACCATGGATAAAAATTCTGAATCCGAACTGACCTCCGGAAATTCATTCAACACGCATTCACTCAACCGTCGCACCTTTATTGGCGGTGTAACCTCCGCTGCTGTTGGTTTAACCATAGTGCCGGCCCATGTTTTGGGCGGAAGCAAATATGTGGCACCCAGTGATAAAGTAAATGTGGCCTACATTGGCACCGGAACACAGGGATTACGCGAATTACCTGCTCTTCTCCAGATTCCGGAGGCACAGGTTGTAGCAGTTTGCGATCCGCAAAAGGAAGCCATTGGGTATTACGACTGGAGCCCCAACGGATTGCTCAACGAACTTCGAAAAACCATCGATAATCCCAACTGGAAACCCGGCGGGGACAACAAAATTCCGGGCGGCCGCGACAACGGGAAACAAATTGTGGATGCCTTTTACGCCAAATCATCAGCACTGGGAAGTTACAACGGGTGTGCAGCCTATGCCGATTTCCGCGAAATGCTGGAAAAAGAAAAAGACATTGATGCGGTTAAAGTGATGGCAACTGACCACCTGCATGGCGTGATGGCTGCTGCAGCTATAAAACGGGGAATTCACATTTCCATGCATAAACCCGTGGCTAACCGGCTGCAAGAAGGTTTTGAGGTGATTGAAATGGCGAAAAAATCGAATGTGATTACCCACCTGATTCCCTGGGAATCCAACGGACCGATGAAACAGATTTTAACCTGGATAAACGGCGGTGGGATTGGCACACTGCGCGAAGTACACAATTGGTCGAACCGGCCGGTGTGGCCGCAATATGCAGAAATCCCGGCAGACAAACCGCAATTACCCAAAGGGTTCGACTGGGATTTGTGGCTCGGTCCCGAAGCTGCCCGCCCTTATCATCCACACTACACCAACATGGTTTTCAGGGGCTGGTACGACTTTGGCGGCGGCGCCATGGCCGATATGGGACATTACAGTTTATGGACAGTTTTTAAAGCGCTGGAACTGGAGAACCCAACTGTTATTGAACCCAATCTCAGTCATGTTTGCAGACTTCGCGACAATGCAACGGCATTTCGTCTGCAAAACGATTATTCCTTCCCGTTTGCCTCGAAAGTCCGGTTTAAATACCCGGCAAAAGGGTCCCGCCCGGCGGTTGATTTAATCTGGTACGACGGTGGAATGCGTCCACCTGTTCCGGCAGAATTTTATGAACAGAACAAGGAACTGCCCATTGAAGGAATGATGTTCGTTGGTGACAAAGGCATCATCATGTCATCGGAATTTAATGTCCGCGAACCGTATGTACTTTCGGGCGATGTGAAACTAGCCGAAGACCTGAAAATTGACGATCCCTTTATTCAGGTTTCCGGAATTAAACGGTTTATCGATGCTGTAAAAAGTGGAGAACAACTTCCGGGCAGTTTCCGCGAAGCCTGGCCCATTACCGAGGCAGTCAATTTGTATGCGGCTGCACTTCGATCAGGAAAAAACCTGAAATACGATGCTCAGAAAAGGGAAATTACAAATGCTTCCGATGCAAACTTCTATCTGACAAGGGAATACCGAAAAGGATGGGGTTTGGAAGAAATATAAGCCCCATCCTGACCTTCCCCAAGGGGAAGGAAAAGTGAAACTGTAAATTTTTAAAAAAATTGAAAATAGAAGGTATGCATTATTCAAGAAGAAAATTCATAAAAAATAGCGCCGTTTCAGTTGGGGCTGCTGCGCTGATGAGCCAACTTCCGTTAAGGGCTTTTGGTTTTGGTGCAGAAAATTTAAAATCGTTCGGATTTCAGGTGTGGACGATAAGGGAAAAACTGATTCAAGATTTTCCCGGAACGTTAAAAATGATGGCCGGTCTGGGTTACAAAGAGGTGGAAATGTGTTCCCCACTGGGGTATTCCAACGCCGGTTTTGAGCCGCTGAATAATATGAGTGGCAAGGAAATGAAAAAGATTGTTGAAGATGCCGGGCTGAAATGCACCAGTTCGCATTTTAATATGGGCGAACTGCGCGACCACCTGGAAAACCGGATAGAATGGGCACACGGGCTCGGCATGAAACAAATGATGGCTGCCAGTTTCTGGTTGACCAAAGATGCTTCGGTTGACGATTACCGGAGGGCAGCCGACGAACTGAATGCTATTGGCGAAAAAACCAAAAAAGCCGGAATTCAGATGGGATTTCACAATCACCACATGGAATTTGAAAAACGGGGCGATGAACTGATTTATGATGCGTTACTCGACCAGTTCGATCCTGAGCTGGTAAAAATGCAGTTCCAGGTAGCTGTTGTAAACATTGGATATAAAGCTGCCGATTATTTCAGAAAACATCCCGGCCGGTTTATTTCGGCTCACCTGGCCGACTGGTCGTCTGAAAAAGATGCCCAGGTACCCATCGGACGGGGCGATGTGGACTGGTCCGATTTTTTTGAAGCAGCCAAAACGGGAGGGGTAAAAAATTTCTATGTGGAAATGACACCGGAAATGTTTGGGCCAGGTGCAGAATTTCTGATGAGTTGAATCGATGCAAACTGTTTCACAGCGGCCTGGCCACCATAATTCCCGTGGCCGATTTGCTGTTCAACAGATATTCTTCCAGTGTTTCTTCTGAGAGAACCACTTTTTCTGCTGCTGAAGAAGCAT
>CAZCPH010000337.1:0-4193 GCA_964500105.1 uncultured Mariniphaga sp.
CACACAACACCACATTGCTTTTCCCGGTGCCGAATAAACACGATAATGCGAGGGGCAAGCAGGTGTGAAATATACATATCCCCCATGTTCAGGATGCTGGGTAGAAAGAATATGATTATACATGGCACGTTCGTAAAAATCGGCATATTCCACTTTGGGATGCATGCGGAACAGACCTTCGGTAAGTTTCAGCATGTTGTGGGTGTTGCACGATTCCGGTCCTTCCACATCCACCACATAATCGGTGCACGCCGATGCCGCCGGGAAATGTTCTCGTCGGCTGTTGCCGCCAAATGCCAGGCTGCGGTTTTGGGTCACTGTTTCCCAGAAAAACTGTCCGGCTTTGGTGTATTTATCATCACCACTCAGTTCAGCTATGCGTTGAAATCCGACAGCTTTGGGCACCTGGGTGTTGGCATGCAGGTTATCCAGGTTGTCGCGCCCTTCTGACATTGGCTCCAAAAGGAATTTGTGCGAAAATCGTTTGGCCGCAGTTAAATATTTCTCATCTCCGGAAATCGAATAAGCATCTGCAAAAACTTCGTTCATGCCTCCGTGTTCTGTGCCCAGCATGGCTTCCATTTCTTCATCCGAAAATCCTGATGTGATTTGAATACCCCAGTCGCAAAACTTCAGGAACATGCTTTTGGCTTCTTCGCTTTTTCCATACCACCAGGCGTCGCGCAAACCGGCATACATTTTATGCAGGTTGTACCACGGAACCCACGACCGGCGAAACGGTCCCAGAGTGCCTTTTTGAAAAGCAGACCAGATTTCTGCACTTCCGGGTACTCCGCCCACATAACCCACTCCCCATTCCGGATAGTTTTGTGCATTAGCCTCCTGACAGGCGTTCAATTCGGTCAGCATGTAATCCATCCTTTCTTTACATTCCGGGTTGCCGGTTGTTGCGTAATTCATGGCCATTGCCGACAAATAGTGCCCGCCAACATGCCCGTCAAGGCCTATCCAGTTTTCGTAACTTTCGGCTTTGGGTTCCAGACCGGCTTCTTTTCGGTATGGCGCCAGCAACCGGTCAACATCGTATTTCAAAAGATGCTGAATATTCAGCTCGCGGGCATGTTTAAACGGTCCGTCCAGCAAAACAACATCGGACGGTGGAAAAGTATTGGAGTAATTTGAATCACTCGTGCCAACCGAGCAGCTGGAGAAAACAAGTAAAATTCCTATTGAAACAAGTACATTTCTCATACCGGAAAATTAATCAGTTATTTCAGAAACAAATTCTTACACAATGGCTTCTGCCGACTATAAAAAAAGTAATAATTACTGTTAAAAGGAAATATTTCAGGATTTTTTTTACAAAAAAAGTCTGCAGGTGTTTCCCGGCATAATGAAAAGAGAGGTCTTTATAATTGTCGAAAATTTGTATTAAAAATTTAACTTGCAGAAAAATTTCGATGAACTCAAACTATTTGAATGATGAATAAACCGACATTCTTCTTTTTCCTGGGAGTCTTTCTCTCCTCACTTGCATCGGCGCAATTTTCTCAGCAATACCGCGACAGCATCAACCGGCTTAGCCATGCCGACCACCGGCAAATGATGCAGCAACTGGGCATTTCCAAATTGCGCCCGGGGCCTTCGGGAAATCCGGAAGCACCCAATGCCGCATTTTCAGACGAAGCCAAAGTTCTGCCTTACTTTTTGCCAAACCCACTGGAGTTTGACGACGGTTCAAAAGTGATTTCTCCAACGGACTGGGAAAAACGCCGGGTGGAAATTACAGAACATTTTGACCGCGAGATTTACGGCCGGCTTCCCGAAAAGATTCCCGGTGTTTCCTGGGAAGTGGTTAGCGAAAAAGACACCATGGACGGTAACTTTCCAGTGAAAATAAAGCGTTTAAAAGGCATTGCAGATAATTCTTCGTATCCAGGAATCAGTGTAGAAATTGATCTGACACTGGGAACTCCGGCAAATTCCGATAAACCCGTTCCGGTTGTTTTGGAATTCGGGTTCAACTGGCCCCAAGGATTTGGCCGTCAAAACACAGACGAACTCACCTGGAAACAGCAACTGCTGCAAAAAGGCTGGGGCTACGCAGTGCTTACACCCTGGAGCATTCAGGCCGATAACGGCGCCGGTTTACGACAAGGAATAATTGGTCTGGTGAACAAAGGAGAACCCCGCAAACCAGACGATTGGGGAGCGCTTCGCGCCTGGGCGTGGGGAGCAAGTCGCGCCATTGACTATTTTGAAAGTGATGTGGATGTGGACGAAAACCGTATCGGAATCGAAGGCCTTTCCCGATACGGCAAAGCGGCTTTGATTGCCATGGCTTACGAACCACGCATCGCCATTGGATTTATTGGTTCGTCGGGAGCAGGTGGCGCCAAATTGTTGCACCGCGTGTTTGGAGAACAGGTTGAAAACCTGGCAAGCTCAGCCGAATATCACTGGTTTGCAGGCAATTTTATCAAATATGCAGGTCCGCTTACGCAGGAAGATTTGCCGGTGGACGCACACCATTTAATTGCGCTGTGTGCGCCGAGACCGGTATTCATCAGCTCGGGCTCGGCATCGGTTGAAGGACAGTGGGTGGATGCCAAAGGGATGTTTCTGGGCGGCGCCATGGCCGGACCGGTTTATGAATTGCTGGGTAAAAGAAGCATGCGCACCATGCTTTTCCCGCCGCAGGAAACATTGGTTGACGGCGATGTGGCCTTTCGCCAGCATGAAGGAGGGCACACCACCGGACCAAACTGGCCTCATTTTATCAAATTTGCTGAACGTTATTTTTCGAAATAATTTTCATCTTTTAAAAAAATCCCACAAAAAACCGGCCTCCCCGTATTGGGAAGGCCGGCATGAATCTATATCCTGATATTTTAGTAATCACATTTGTTGTTTACCTGCGTCCTGAACTTCCGCGGGAAGAACTTCTGGTGCTGGCACTTTTAACGGCAGGTGAAGAACTTCTGGATGAAGAACTCCTGCTTACCGAGGGAGCAGACTGACGGCTGGTGCTGCGGGAAGAACTGACTCTTGGTGCAGATGAGCGGGATGAACTTCTTGAAGAACCAACACTGGAAGCCGATTTCGTTTTTGGAGCTGAACTCCGCGAAACCGAAGGCGCAGAACTTCTCGCTGAGCTGGTGCTTATGCTTACCGAAGGTCTTGATGTACTTCTGCTGGTTGAAACAGTTGCCGACTTTTTAGGAGCAGAAGTTCTGGCAGACCGGGTTACGGTTGAACTGCGTGAACTATTGGTTGGTGTGCTGCGCACCGCTCTGGTTTTCGACTTCACCGAAGAACTTTTAGTACTCCTGCTTTGTACAGCATCCTGTCTTACAGAAGGTGTTGCTCCTACCCTTGCCGGAGTAGTTGAACTGGTTCTGGCAGAACGGGTAGTGGTTGTTCCCATGGAAGGGCTCACAGCCGAACTGCGGGTTGCTCCGGAATTTTGTCTAACCGAAGAGTTTGTGGTACTCCGGGTACTTCTAACCGTTGCTGATTTTCTTTCAGCACTGTTTCTCGTTGCAGCAGAAGACTTTACGGCCGAACGTGTTCCGGCGTTGTTGTCCTGAACGTTGGTACGGGCACTCCTTACAGTGGAAGTGCTGGCTGACCGGGTTCTGCTGTTGGCAGAATTCCGGTAGGTAGTTGAGTTCCTGCCTGAATTGTTCCGGGCATAGAGTACTTCTCCCTGTTTCTGCAAATCAGGACGGGAATAAGTAGTTTTATACACTCCCTTGTTGATGTTTACAGTTATCCGCGGAGAATAGGTTCTGATGCTGGTATAGTAATGATTGCTATACCTCGGGTAGCGGTAGTGATTCCAGTGGCGGTAATGGGCATGGTAGTGATGATGCCAGTGGCTGTGGTATCCGTAATAAGTATGCCAGTAATACGGGCGCCAGGGATTCCAGTAAACCGGACGGTATCCCCAGTACCATGATGAACGCCAGGCAACGTAGCTGGGCAGGAAAATAAACCGTACAACCGGCCACTCAGCTACCTGGTAACCCGTAGTGTGAACAACTGTTACTCTGTTGCTTCTGGTGCGGTTTCCCATGTAGCCGGGATTTGGAGTAGCTCCGTTTTCGGCATAATAGGGTTCCACAATGTAATTTTTCCCGTAGAGCAGTTCGTCTCCAATCAGCTGCACCTGAACAGAACCGTCGTTAAACTGCTGAACAGTAAAAACGGCTACGTCCTGGGTTTCACGC
>CAZCPH010000338.1:0-4183 GCA_964500105.1 uncultured Mariniphaga sp.
AATTTGTTGCCTTTGAGTTCACTTGATTTTAAATGGTTCATTAAAGCTCCTGTTAATTTGCCAACTTCATCTGCAATTAAATAAGCTTCATTGAATTCATCTTCAGTAATGTATTCATTATCAAGGGCACGGTATAATTGAGAACGTGTTTCACCAGCCGAACCTTTAGATATGGACAAGAACTGCGAAAATTCTTTGTTACCTCCCCGCTCAAAACCTTCGGCAATATTGTCCATAGCTGAACCGGATGAACCTTTTATTTGACTTACCAATTTGAAATCTCTGTAAAACGGTTCCTTTAATGTAAAACCATGAATCATTTTACAAAGTATCCTTGCCTTTTGCCAGGCTATAATATCTTCGAAACGATTAAAAGTTGCCATAATCCTATACTTTAAACTTTGAACTTTGAACTCGAAACTTTGAACTTTAAACTGAAAGACTCTCTATCTGGTTCTTCACCTCTGCCAGGAACCGCGTTGCTTCGCCGCCGTCGAGAGCCTGGTGGTTGTAAGTGAGCGATAGGCCTATCATGGGCACAAAACCATATACTCCTTCCTCAATTTCCTTCGGACGCGGAACGATGGTGCAAACGCCCAGAATAGCTGTTTGCGGCAGGTTAATGACCGGCGTAAACATTTCCACACCGTAGTTGCCGAGGTTGGAAACGGTAAACGACGCAGCCTCCGGGCTCAGCAAATCGGGATTGACATTTCCGCTGCGGGCCTGCGTGGCCAGTTGCTGCAGCTGGTAAGAAAGTCCGGTGATTGACAGGTCGTCGGCATTTTGCAGCGCAGGAACCATTAACCCACGGTCGGTGTCAACAGCAAGTCCGAGGTGTACTTTTTTGAACCACTTCATTTTGTCGCCGAGGTAGTGGGTGTTCACCTGCGGGAATTTTTCCAGCGCCCGGATAACGGCGTAACAAACCAAATCGTTGATGGTTACGTTTTGCTGAATTTTTCCTTCGGAATATTCGGCTTTGTATTTTTTGCGCAGTTTAAGCAACTGTCGTGCATCGGCGCTGAGGTGGTGGGTAAGCTGTGCCGAGTTTTGCAGCGACTGGTGCATGGCGGTGGCAATCAATTTGCGGATGTTCGGAATGGATTTTATTTCGAAATCTGCTCCGGTTTGCAACACCTGAGCTTTTAGTACAGGTGCAGGTTTTGCAGCCGCTTCAGGTTTTGCAATTGGCTTTTCAGCCGTTTTTGCCGCTTCCTCCACATCGCGGGCAATAATTCTGCCACGCGGGCCCGAGCCTTTCACCGACTGAACATCCACACCCATTTTTTCGGCCATGTTTTTGGCCAGCGGCGAAATGCGGATGCGTTTTCCGGTTTCGTTTTCCTCCACATCAAATTCAATCACTTTTGGCGCTTCTTCCTCCTTTTCTTCCGGTTCAGCTTCTTCTTCGGCAGATGAAGCGCTTTCACTTCCGGGAGCAAATTCATCCACGGGTTCGCCTTTGCTGCCAATTACAGCTACATTGGTAAGTACCGGCACTTCGTCGCCTTCGTCGAAAAAGACAGCCAACAGAATGCCGTCGGCTTTGGCTTCTTCTTCAAAAGAGGCTTTGTCGGTTTCGTAAGAGAAAAGCAGATCACCCTCCTTCACTTCGTCGCCCTCCGACTTGTACCATTGACCCATGATGCAGGATTCAACAGACTGGCCCTGGCGGGGCATCATTACAGGTTTTGCCATTTTTTCTTTTATATTATTTTGTTTGACTTGTTAGTACAAATTATATTCTGAATAAGTTGTTTACTTCTTTGTGAAATAAGCGTTTATCAAAAAGTAAAAGTTTTGAGACGGTAAAAATAAAAAGAATAACTTGTAAATACAAGTTGTTTTTTGTTTTTAAAATATTTTTAACTTTGGAACATGAAAAACAATGTACCGCAATACCGGAAATTGTATGAGCTGCTTAGAAAGCATATTCTTTCGGGGGTTTATGAAGAAGGAGGTCTGCTCCCGTCGGAAAATGAGTTGTGTGCTTTGCACGGAATGACCCGGCCAACTGTGCGCCATGCGTTGGATACGTTGGTTAAGGATGGTCTCATTCTGAAAAAACAGGGAAAAGGCAGTATCGTGCGAAAACCGCCTCAGAATATTGGTATTTTGTCTATTTCCGGAACAGCTTCGGCTGTTGGTGTACGCTATCTGAAAACGGATATCCTGCAAAAGCCGGAAATCAGAAACTGGCCCGAAATATTTGCTTTTGAGTTATCAGAACTGGAAAAAGAGTCGGGGTGTGTTTATATGGAGCGATTGCGTTATGTTGATGGTAAACCGGTTTTTTACGACATTAACCATCTGCCTAATATAAATTTACCTCGTTTTACAAGTCGCTCCTTCGAAAACAAATCGCTGTTTGAGATTCTTCGTAAAAATTACCAGGTTAGTATTCTGGGAGGTGAGCAGCAATTAAAAGCTATTGTTCCCGAAGAAAAAGTTAAAAACCTGCTTCAGCTAAAAAAAGGACAGCCGGTGCTTTACATCGAACGGAAACTCACCACAAACAAAGAAGGATTCAATATTTATTCCACCATTTATTTCAATTCGGAAAAACACGCCATTTTCGGTTCGTTTTAATTTTCCCGCTAAAAATTTTTGTCTCTTTTTATTAAATCCTACTTTTGCCCGAATTTTTGTTTCTGAATTGAAAATCAGAATACCAATAGAGGAAAAAAGAATGGCAATTTTAAAGAACTAATGCCATTTAATGTATAATGAAACAGTTGCATTTTGGGAAACAAAGTTGAATTGTCTGAAATTAAAGAACCGGTTAACATCAGAGGAGAAAGGGCTGATTTTGAAAATGAAAAATATGGATCCCATTCGCGCAATACTTTTGATATCTGGCTGGCGAAATCGGAAACACCTGCACCGCTCGTAATTTATATACATGGAGGTGGTTTTGTTGGCGGCGACAAATCGAAGTATTTCGAATCGGAAGATTTGGTGCGCTTCCTGGATGCAGGTGTTTCGGTAGCAACCATAAATTACCGGTTTATGACAGAAGCACCATACGGAATTTTGTCTTGTTTCAACGATTCCAAAAGGTGTTTGCAATTCATCAGGCACAATGCACAAAAATACAACATCGATAAAACGCGTGTTGCCTGTTCGGGGGGGTCTGCAGGTGCCGGAACAGCACTCTGGCTTGCTTTCTCCGACGATATGGCTGATTCCGAAAATGAGGATCCTGTTTTGAGAGAATCAACCCGTTTAACCTGCGCCGGGGCCTTTGCCACACAATCTACTTACGATATTTTTCAGTGGGAGAAAATTGTGGGTGTTTCCATGTCAGAAACTCCTGAACAATTGCAGGCCATTGCCACTGCATTCGGGTTGAAAAACCTGAATGGTGTGGATTTATTTGGACTGACGGAAATTAGGCAGGAACTGGATTTTCTCAGTAAAATGGATAAAAACGATCCACCCATATTTGTATTCAACAAGCACAAAAACGGAATTCCGGCCAACGAAGACGAGCTGAACCATCATCCGCTTCATGCAAAGGCCATTAAAGAAAGGGCTGAAGAAGTTGGTCTGGAAGCCATTGTTTATGCTCCGGAAATTGGTATTGTCGATCCTTCAGGAAAAGATTTGGTCGAATTCTTTCTGGAAAAGTTTTTTCCGAAAAGTTGAATAAATATTCATTGAAGGCGAATAAAATTTCAAATTTCTTTACAAAGAGATAAAAAGCAGAATCATTCGGTCGTTTTGTTACGATATTGACTATTAGTTTGTTATGTAGATATGAACTGAGGTTAATGAGATTTTTAAAATTTTTTGTCAGGTTACAAATGCCCGGGAGTGCAAAAAATATTCATATTTGCAGCTGAAGAAACAGATTAAAAGCGATTTAAAAATGAAGGTTTTAAAATTTGGCGGAACATCAGTGGGCTCACCTGAAAATATGCGGGCCGTAATAAAAATAATTACAGACGGAGAGCAGAAAATTGTTGTGCTTTCGGCCATGTCGGGAACAACAAATGCGTTGGTTGAAATTGCCGGGTTGCTCTGGAAAAAGAATCGCGAAACTGCCGGGATGGCCATCGGGCAACTGGAGGCGACCTACAAAAAAGTAGTGAAGGAACTTTTTAAAACTGAAGAGAACAGGAAGAAGGGCTTAAAGGTTGTAAAGACGGCATTTAATACTATAAAATCATTCACTTCA
>CAZCPH010000339.1:0-4178 GCA_964500105.1 uncultured Mariniphaga sp.
CACATCAAGCAATTTGGCGTAAAAATTCCAGCCCTGCAATTTTTTTGGTGCATAATTAAGTGCAACGTTCATCATCTGAAATTCCAGGTCTTCGCCCTGCGGGGTTACAGATTGCGACTTAAAGGAATAATCGATATTAAATTTCAGTGGTTTGGCAATGTTCCAGGTCAGGTTGGTTTTTGCATCCCAGTTAAGGCTGCTGCTTTTGCTTTGGTCACCAAACAATGTTTCATTCGATTCAACAGAAAACTGATAAAGTGAGCCGCCCATAAAAAGTTTTACTTTACTGAGTATATCAAAATTAAACCCCATTTCACCCCCCACAGCCAGGTGACTTCCGGCATTGGTGAAACTACGCAGCAACACACCACCTGTATTGGCCAGGTTATAATCGAGACGGTTAACCCGGTATATCGCATTGGTGGCCGAGCGTACAAATCCAGTCAGGATCATATTGTGTTTGCCAAGCAAGCGGTTATACGACAAGTCGGCGTTCCAACTGTATTCGGGTTCCAAAAGAGGATCGCCCATTTCAAATATCTCCTGATGGCGTCTGTAAAGGAAAGGTGCCATATCTTTGGCAGGTGGACGGTTAATGCGTTGACTGGCTGCCAGCGAGAATGTGTTTACGTCATTTGCCTGGTACCTCAAATGAAGTGTTGGAAAAACATCGAATTCGTTTTGTTCAAACTCCTTTTCATTGAAATCACGTCCGATTTCGCCAAACACATCATAAACTTCCTCAAAGTATGCTGTACTGGCTACATTCATTTGCTGATCAAGGTATTCCAGACGAAATCCCAAAATGTAAGTGAGTTTTTCATGTGAACCTGAAAATTCTGCAAAAAAAGCATAAACATCCCGGTCCAGTCCAATTGTATTGTTGAAATAATCATACCCATCAAAGTTTCCGGATTGAATGTTTACTGTGTCGTATGCATAGGTACCTTCCAAATGCACGAATTGCGAAATTGCTCCCAGTTCGAGGGAATTTCCATTCTCAAATTCCTTCTGATAATTTAAGGATATGCGGTATGCATTAAGAGGCGTTTCGTCTTTCTGAAAAGAATGAAACGCCGGACTGCCCGTGTTGCCCGAATAGTAATCGTAATACTGCTGTGCACCGTTGTAGGCAAATTCTTTGTTATCGATTGTTTGCTCCAGATTCGAATTTTCATAAAGGAAAGATGCCCTGAAGGCTGATTTGAACGCGTTTGTTAAACTATAATCCAGACTGAAGTTCTGGAATTGACCTTTCCTGTGAATATCATTCGGATTGTAAAGTTCATATAATGTTCCCTGCACAGGAGAGCCCATTGTACTATTGGAAAAAAAGGTGTTGTATTGGTAGTTGGCCGAGAGTTCAGCGTTATCACCCAACGATAAATCTGCACCAACATTGGTGTAGAAATTTTCCTCCCATTTGGGCCTTGAACCTGTCCCGTCGAGTATATAATAAGTGTTTGAATTGGGTTGGGTTTCGTCCTGAAATATATAGGTGTAAACTTCACCAATTCCCTTGTTATTCCTGTCGGTATAATTAATTGCACCATGCAGGTTCAGTCCGTTTATGTTATAATTAAGATTCAATCCACCATTTATTCGGTTATTATCCAATTCATGATTGCTGTAAATATCCGTACCGTCTTTCCATGGTGTTCCTCCCAGCATTCCTGTGGCCAAAACAGTAAGTCCGGTATTTGTATTGCGTTTTGTTGTAATGTTAATAATCCCTCCCTTACCCTGCGCATCATATCGGGAAGTTGGGACTGTTATGATATCGATGTTTTCAATATTTTCGCCCGGAATCTGGTTAAGTAGCACCGATGCACTGGTATTGGTTGGTTTACCATTCAAATACACTACAAAATCGGAGGAACCGCGCACTGAAATGTCATCATCGCTGCTGATTGAAACTGATGGAAGTTTGCTTAAAACATCAATGGCTGTTCCACCTCTTGCCGTTTCGAAATCAGAAGCACGGTAGGTTACCCTGTCTATCTTGTTCACAGAGGTCCGGGCAGCAGCAGTTACCTCAACCGCCTCAATACCGACAACATTGGGTTCAATTTCAATCCTTCCAAGGTCAATATCTCTGCTGGAGGAAGACAGGGAATAATTTGAAAATTTTCTGGAAGTATAACCAATAAAAGAAACCTCCATATCGTATAATCCAAAAGGAATTTTATCAATCAGAAAATTTCCGTTTTCGTCCGATACTGCTCCGGTAAATGCCTGCTGCTCCCCGGCATTCATAATGGCAATGGTTGCAAATGGAATATTTTCCTCAGTGCTTTTATCAACAATCACTCCTTTCAGCGAACCTCGCTGCGCAAGTGCATATGAGGATGTTAAAATCAGTATCACTACTAAAATGTTAAACTTCTTCACTAATTTCAATATTAAGATTTTAATATGCGAATATTTTAAAAAGACGCAAAAATATGATATTAATGCGCCTTTACAACTATAATCGTTAAATTTAATTTCCCTAAACTTCATTTTATTTTGTTGGAATATGAAAACCCTCAGAAATTTGTATTCCCGATTGTATTATTTTTGGCACGCGAAAAAACAGTGATTAACGATAGTGTAAAAACCAACAAAATGAAGTATTTATCTTTTCTTACAGCCATCCTATTCTTTCTGACAGCCTGCACAAAAACCGATGTAAACGACTTTATAACCGACCCGGTTGAGCTGGTCAACCCGTTGATGGGAACTGATTCGGAATTTAGCCTGAGTAATGGAAACACCTACCCTGCCATAGCTCGTCCGTGGGGCATGAATTTCTGGGCACCGCAAACCAATAAAATGGGCGACGGGTGGCTTTATCAGTATGATGCGTATAAACTTCGCGGATTCAAACAAACCCATCAGCCCAGCCCGTGGATTAACGACTACGGCCAGTTTTCGGTTTTTGCCACCACCGGCAAACCGGTTTTTGATGAAAACGAACGCGCCAGCTGGTTTTCACACAAGGCTGAAACGGTAAAACCCTATCTATACGAAGTTTACCTGGCCGACTACGATGTGGAAGCTGCATTCACAGCCACCGAACGGGCTGCCTTTTTCGAAATCACTTTTCCTGAAAATGACAGTTCGAATATAGTAATTGACGCTTTCGATGGCGGTTCGTACATCAAAATTATTCCCGCAGAAAATAAAGTTGTTGGTTACACCACAAAAAACAGTGGCGGCGTTCCCGGAAACTTTAAAAACTGGTTTGTGGTGCTTTTCGACAAACCGTTTGAAACCTTTTATACCACCGACAACGAAACTCTTTTTGCCGGGCAAACTGAACTGAAAGACCTGCACACAGGCGCTGTGCTTCATTTCAAAACAAAAAGAAAAGAGAAAATTTCACTTAAAATTGCCTCGTCTTTTATCAGCCTGGAACAGGCCGAACTAAACCTGAAACAGGAAATTGCAAATAAAACATTTGAGCAGCTGGTTACTGAAGGCAAAGAACAGTGGAACAGCGAACTGGAAAAAATAAAAATTCAGACTGCGAATATTGATAATGCCCGCACTTTCTACAGCACATTGTACCGATGCTTGCTCTTCCCCCGGAAATTTTACGAAATTGACGCTGCAGGAGAAATTGTGCATTACAGTCCGTACAACGGAGAAGTACTGCCCGGCTACATGTTCACCGACAACGGTTTCTGGGACACATTCCGCGCCATTTTTCCGTTTTTTACGCTGATGTACCCCGAGCTGAACAGCCAGATTATGGAAGGTTTGGTTAACGCTTACAAAGAAAGTGGCTGGCTGCCCGAGTGGGCAAGTCCGGGCCATCGCGACTGTATGATTGGCTCCAACTCGGCCTCACTCATCGCCGATGCCTACCTGAAAGGCATTCGCGGCTACGACATTGAAACGTTGTACGAAGCCATACTGAAAAACACCGAAGGTCACGGACCTGTTTATTCCGTAGGAAGATACGGCGCCGAATACTATAACGAACTGGGCTACATTCCCTATGATGTGGGAATTCGGGAAAACACTGCACGAACGCTGGAATATGCCTATGCCGATTTTTGCATTGCCGAACTGGCAAAAGAGTTGGGTAAACCCGAAGAAGAAATCCGGTTGTTTGAAAAACGTGCCCAAAATTTCCGCAATGTGTTCGATCCGGAAACCAAACTCATGCGCGGCAAAAATGAAAACGGAGA
>CAZCPH010000340.1:0-4166 GCA_964500105.1 uncultured Mariniphaga sp.
TCCATTCCCATAATTGAAGACGAATATGTGGATATGGAATTTGGTACCGGTTGCCTGAAAATTACTCCGGCACACGACATCAACGACTACGAAATCGGCCTGCGCCACAACCTGTCGGTAATCGACATTTTTAACGACGACGGAACGCTAAGCAAAGCTGAGGAATTGTTTATTGGCGAGGACCGGTTCGATGTGCGCGAAAAAATTATTCCTGAACTGGAAAAAGCCGGAAATTTGGCCAAAATAGAAGACTACACCAACAAGGTAGGCTATTCTGAACGAACCGATGTAGCCATCGAACCCAAACTTTCGGCCCAATGGTTCCTGAAAATGGATGAACTGGTGAAACCGGCACTGGAAAATGTATTGAATGACACCATCAAATTCCATCCCGCCAAATTCAAAAACATTTACCGCCACTGGATGGGAAACATCAAGGACTGGTGCATCAGCCGGCAATTGTGGTGGGGACACCAGATTCCGGTTTGGTATATAGAGGCCCCCTCTAACTCCCCCAAGGGGGGAGATTGGGGTTATGTGGTAGCTGAAACAGAGGAGGAAGCACGCGAATTAGCACTCAAAAAATTCCCCTCCCTGGGAGGGGTTAGGGGAGGCTTTTCTCTGCATCAGGACGAAGACGTACTGGACACCTGGTTCTCGAGCTGGTTGTGGCCCATTTCGGTATTCGACGGCATCCGCAAACCGGAAAATGCCGACATAAAATACTACTACCCCACTTCCGACCTGGTAACAGCGCCCGACATCATTTTCTTTTGGGTGGCACGAATGATTATTGCCGGGTACGAATACGAAAATCAGTTTCCGTTTAAAAATGTCTATTTCACAGGCATGGTGCGCGATGCGCAACGACGTAAAATGTCGAAATCACTAGGTAATTCACCCGATCCGCTGGATTTGATTGCCAAATATGGCGCAGACGGAGTTCGCGTAGGTATGCTGCTTTGTTCACCTGCCGGTGGTGATTTACTGTTTGACGAAAGCCTTCCGCAACAAGGGGCAGGTTTTACCACAAAAATCTGGAATGCTTTCCGTCTGGTGAAAAACTGGGAGGTTTCGGCAGAAATTGAACAGCCCGGACATTCGAAACTGGCCATCGACTGGTTCCGAAATAAATTAACCCAGGTGGTTGAAACACTCGACGGGCAATTCAACCAGTTCCGTATTTCTGAAGCGCTAATGACCGTTTACACCACTGTTCGCGACGAATTTTCGGGATGGCTGCTGGAAATTGTAAAGCCGCCCTACCAGCAACCCATCGATGCAAAAACTTACAGCGAAGTGGTGGAACTTTTCGACCAGTTGTTGCGGCTGATGCACCCGTTTATGCCGTTCATTACCGAAGAAATCTGGCAATTACTGAAAGAACGGAAAACCAATGAAAGCATCATGGTAAGCCAGCTTCCGGAGGTTGAAAAATACGATACTGAATTGCTGGCTGCCTTCGAAAATGTTAAGGAAGCGATTTCGGGAATTCGCAACATCCGCAAAGAGAAAAATATACCGAACAAGGATGCACTGGAATTGAAAATCCAAAAAGGCGACAAAGGTTACGAAGCAGAATTTGCTCCGGTTTTGCAAAAAATGGCGAACCTCTCGTCTCTGGAAATGGTTTCTGAGGAGGTAAAAGGCGCCGCATCATTCCGGGTAAAATCCAGTAACTTTTTTGTACCCATGGAAGGGTTTATTGACGTGGAAGAGGAACTGAAAAAATTGGAAGAAGAACTGAAGTACGCCAAAGGATTCCTGAATTCGGTAATTAAAAAACTGAGCAACGAACGGTTTGTGAGCAACGCACCCGAAGCTGTGGTTGCCAAAGAAAAAGCAAAACAGGCCGACGCCGAAGCAAAAATCAAGGTACTCGAAGAACGGATTGCTTCGCTGAAATAGGCCGGAATTCAACTTACGCTGCCTCATTCATCGAATAGTTCAGCGTCATCCGGGGAATGGCTGTAAAACCGGCTTAAAACTTGTTAAAATCCCCGTTAAAATGTGTTATGTTTCAAATGTGAAAAATCTTTTCCATATTTTTGAGTCTGATTTAAAAAGGATGAGGATTTTTCGTTTAACCGGACTGATTATATTCTTGTTTGCGGGACTAAACAGTCTTGCGCAAACAGATCCTTTACTGGTTGATCCCATCCTTGTTCGTTTGAAGGGTAGAATTATCAATGCGGCCGACAGCACCGGAATCCCTTACGCAAACATCGTAAACAACCGTTACCGCGGGGGAACCATCACCAGTAACGAAGGCTATTTTACCCTCGACGTACTCAATATCGACAGTCTGGTTGTAACTTCTGTAGGCTACGAGACAAAAGTGATTTACATTCCGCACAACTATATGGGACAGGAAGTTTTAACCTTTACGATGAATCCTGTTAGCTACGAGGTTGGCGAGGTAGAGGTAAAGGGCGAACGGCCCAGCCTGGATCTGGGATTGGGAACCGGCAAACCGGTTGAAATTCCGACCGAACTGCGTGGCGACGCCTACAACGAAAAACCACCGGTAATTGCAGCGCTATTCAATCCAATTTCTTACTGGCAGTATTATCTCAGCAGCCGCGAACGTGAAAAACGCAACGTTCGTGAAGCGATGGCGATACAGAAAAACTGGGAAATGCATACCCGGAATTACAACAAAGAGATGGTCATGATGCTCACAGAAACCGACGAAGCTGAGGCGGATTCTTTTATGGTCTGGTTCAATGCACAAAACGTGTTGCCCTATACTGCCACAGAATACGAAGTGAGAGCCTCTATTAAATATTATTACGAACAATTCAAGCGGGAGAAGAATTAGCGGTTAAGAGCCAAAAAAAACCAAATAAAAAACAAATTCCAATAATCAATCGTCCAACTTAAAGTTGAAAATGATTATTGGAATCTGAAATTTTGACTTTTGTCTTTCGGAAGACTCTTTACAACTCCTTCACCTTAATATTCCGCCATTTCACTTTAATACCGCCGCCTGAGTGAATTTGCAGCGCAATGGCACCTTTTCCTTCCGCAATTTTTTCGTCGGTTATGTCAACCATTTGCTCACCGTTGAGCCATGTGGTAACATGTCCGCCAACTGCCCGGATTTTCATTTTGTTCCACTCACCCATTTTCAGGATATTCTCCTTTTCATCGGGAATCTGAACCAGCCAGCCACGGCCGTACGATTCGTAAATTCCGCCGGTATCGTGGTTTGGCGGCGCCACTTCAACCTGCCAGCCACTCACTTTTGTACCTTCGAAAGTTGACCGGAAAAATACACCGCTGTTGCCATCTGCTTCCTGCAAAAATTCCAGTTCCAGTTCAAAATCGTCGTAAAATTTCTCGGTTGAAAGGTAACCATACTCGGCATCCGGTCCGCTTTCGCAAATCAGCAGGCCATCTTCAACATACCACTTTTCAGTTCCGTGAATTTTCCAGCCATCGAGGTTTTTTCCGTTAAACAACGATTCAGAATCGCTGCAGCCGGCAAAAACCAAACTGCTCAACAAAACAGTTAACGTAATAAAAATTGTACTCTTCATATTCAATCAAATTGTATTAAAAACTAACTTCCTCCCCCAAGTTCCTTTTTCAGCAGGTTTACGTTGTTCTGCAAACGTGTGATGGTTTGGTCTTTCTCAATAATTTGTTCCTTCAGATCATTGATCTCATTCTTCAAAGTCTGTAACTGATTTTCAAGCGCCGAACGCTGCCGTTCACTTTGCATATTCTGAGACTCCATCCCTGAAATCTGGTCATTCAGCGCATTGATGCGAACATTTCTATCGCTGAGCGTTGACGATTGCTGCGAAATCTCCTTTTCCAGCTCAGAAATCTGTCGTTCAAGCGACCGGATTCTGTTTTCCCGTTCCTGCAACGTTTCGGAGAGCCTTTCCCGTTCAAACCCAAAGGTAAAATTTCTCTCCTGCAACGACTGTTGTTGTTCATTCAGCTGTTCATTCAAACCGGCAATCTCTTTGTTCAGATTATCAATGTACTGGTCTTTCAAAGCATTGCTTTCCATTAACTCGTTTTTCATGGATTCAAAATCGGCAATCATCGCTTCAATTCGCGCGGCACGTGCATTGTTCTCCTCAGTGAGCTGCCTCACCTGCTCTTCGGCACGCATCCGCCCGTCCTGCATTTCAACAAACTTCTTTTTTGAA
>CAZCPH010000341.1:0-2598 GCA_964500105.1 uncultured Mariniphaga sp.
GATTGATTTCAGAGAACGCCAGGTTCTTCCGGAATTCTTTCAATATATTGATTGCTGAATTATGCTGCCGGTAAGTTCCTGAAGCCAGTTCCTTTTTGCGCTCACGCAAAGCCTCCTCAAAAAAAGAATAAAAGTCGATACGCCGGGCGGGGTTTTTCCATTCATTTTTCAGCAGTTCCGGCGTGAGGTGAATATGCTGCAAGCGATATCGCACGAAAATATCATTCATTCTAGCCAGGCATTCGTCAATTATCAGGTTGTCATCGCGCACATCTTTCGAAGTTCCTCTAATGCGAAGGATTGTTTCGTCCCAGTCTTTTTCAGTACAAGCGACACCTGTGTTGAATTTCAGTGACTTATAATCGAGATGCACCAAAATATACACAGCACATTTCCCATCTTTCCGGGGCGATTTGGTATTAATCCAAGGTTTTGGCGTACTCATTTCTCAGAATGAATTTTGAATGATTATGGGTTCAAAAATGAAATTTGAATGAATTTTTCCCATTAAATAACATCGGGACAGGCTAACAACCAGTAAGTTGTTAACACCGTCCCGAATTTTCGTGACCCCACCGGGATTCGAACCCAGATCGTCAGAACCGGAATCTGATATTCTATCCATTGAACTATGGGGCCGGTCTGTTTTGGTGTCGCAAAAATAGTAAAAATCCTCACTAATCCTACTTGCTTTAACTTTTCGTCTATTCAAAATACCTTGTTAATAAAAACCTCCGGAATATAGACAGTTAAGTGCCAACTATTTCTACTTTTGCCGTTCAAACTGAAAATTAAAAATGGAAGATTGGTTTAAAAACTCGGTTGATTTGCTGGAATCATATGTCAAAGGTTTTTCCGGACTTACTGAAGAACAGCACAAAAACTTTAAAATCAAAAAGGAACACTCCCTTCGGGTTGCTGAGAATTCAGTAAAACTGGCTGAAATTCTTGAACTGTCCGGAGAAGATGTAAGGTTGGCTGTATTGGGTGCAGTATTTCATGATATTGGACGTTTCAAACAACTTGTAACATACGATACATTTAATGATACGGTTTCTGAAGACCATGCCGGGACAGCTGTTGAAATCCTGAAAGAAAAAGATTTTCTTAACGGGCTGAGTGCAGAAGAACAGGAAATTATTTACACAGCCATCAGATTACACAATAAACTTGAACTTCCCAAAAAACTTGATGCCCGGGAGTTGCTCCATGCAAAACTGCTTCGCGATGCAGACAAACTCGATATTTTTAAAGTGATAACAGATTATTACACCGATAAAAACCAGGAACCAAACCACACACTTACCTGGGATTTGCCCAAAGCAACGCAGGTTTCACCGGCAGTTGTAAAAGAAGTATTGAACGGAAAACTGGTTTCAAAACACGAGGTGAAGAGTGAAATGGACGTTAAAATTATGCAGCTTTCGTGGGTTTTCGACATCAATTTTAAACCGACTATCGAAATTATTTTTCAAAACCGTTTTCTTGAAAAGATTTACGGTAGTTTATCCAAAAACGATACGGTTATAGAAATTTACAGAAAAATAAAAGTTTTTGCCGAGAATAAACTCCTGGAGTAATGCAAAAAACAGTTCAAATAGCAACCCCAAAACAAAATGCCCTTGTGGATATCACAGATTTGGTTGCTGAAGTGGTTAGGTCGTCCCAAATTGAGACAGGTATTGTTCATGTTTACGTTCAGGGGGCAACTGCCGGAATTATGATTCAGGAAAACTGGGATGAATCTGTTCAGAATGATGTGATTGCATTGTTTCGTAAACTGATACCTTCTGGTGTTTGGGAAGTAAGCATTCGGCCTTGCACGTCGGATAATGTCCAATGTTTTTTGTAGTTTCTCGGACAGAGTTTGGATTTTCAATAAGATTTTAGAGAAGTGTTGTGCTTTGTCCAAAGAATTCCAACTTTTTTGGAATCAGTTGGACACGGGCTGACTCTGCCGTGCTTTCTTCCAGTTATGAGGAAGAAGGTCTGCCAGGTCAAGACGGTAATCATTGTTGTAAACCGGAATCCGGGTAAGAACATCGGTCAGCCATTCACGTGGATCTATATCCTGAGCTTTGCAGGTTTCAATAAAGGAGTATATGATGGCAGCATTTTCAGCAGAATCATGATTACCACAAAATAGATAATTCTTTCGCCCGATTGCCATTCCCCTGATACTGTTTTCGATAAGGTTGTTGTCCAATTTGTATCTTCCATCGAGGTGGTAGCGGGATAAGCGGCGGAATATAGAATAGGTATATTTTAATGCCCTTTCCATTGTTCCTTTTGGTTGTGCTTTCGGGTAATAGCTTTCAATCCATTTTTCAAAAGCCCGGAGGATTGGGTATGCCAGCCGGGTGCGCAGTTCTGCCCGTTGCTGGTCATCCAGGTTCTGCTCATCGGCCATTGTCTCTATTTTGTAAAGCAGGCTTATTTGCCCCAGTGCGTATTCAGCACCGGATTTATCTTCCTTTTCTGCTTCCTTAAATTTACGGCGTGCATGCGCCCAACACCCCAGCAGCAATACACCTGCTTTGTTCTCATAAATGGAATATGCACCATAACCATCGGATTGGACTGCTCCCTTAAAATCAC
>CAZCPH010000341.1:2698-4145 GCA_964500105.1 uncultured Mariniphaga sp.
TCATAAATGGAATATGCACCATAACCATCGGATTGGACTGCTCCCTTAAAATCACGCAACAGTTCAACTATCACTTTTTGCGCCCTCGAGCCTTTATCGTAATGAAAAAATACCAGTTTTTCTATTACCGACCTTACTACCCAAAGATATTCTTTCGCTGCCTTTTGTTTTTTCTTATTGATAACCGGGATGGTACTTTCATCTACCTGGATGTAATCAGAAGAAAGCAAAATCTCTTTTAACCGGTAATACAATGCCCTTAACAAATCGCAGGTATCCTTATGCCATCCGTTAATGGTAGATGCCGGTAGCGAAACACCAAGCTGTTTGTAGATGGCAATTTGGCGATGGAAAGGCAGGTGGTATAAATATTTTCCTAATTCAATATCAGCAAGTAAGGAAGCACCGGCATTGCTGCGTGAAAGTGGCAAATTAGGCAAAGCTGCAATACGGATGCATTTTCCGGATTCCTGTTCATCATCATTCTGTTGCAGGAGAGCTTTTTTCAATGCATAAACCGGTCGTACAATACGCCGGACATACAATTCTCCCGGTTTCAGGTTAAGAACTTCTGTTACTTCTTCATTTATGCGTATCCAGTTTTCATCGATTCCCTCCGGCTCAATAACTTCTGTTTCACGACGAAGATGCTCCGGAAGTGGCATCCGAACTGCCTGTTTCTTCTCTTTTGCAGGTTTATTGCGTTCATACGATATAACTTCTTTTTCAGCTTCTTTTGCGTATGCTTTTTCTTCAGGCAGCATATCCAGGCCTTCAAAGTCTATCCTGCATTGGTTCGGGTCCTGGGGGATGTACTTCTCTGTAGTTGGTTTCCAGAACTTACGTTTATACCAGGCAAGCTGGTCGGTAAGCTGGCGAATCTTATCGTCTTTTTCTTCAATAATATGGTTAAGTTTCTTGTTGGTGTTTTCTGCTTCCTCTAATGCCCCCTGGTCGATTTTTCTCAAGCGGGAAAGCTCCTGGTACATGGTATCACGTTCATGGAGAAGCTGCTCTATAAATGCGTCATTATTTTCAAAATTACTCATTGCCCCGCTTGATTATTATGAGGTTGAAAGTAATAAAAAAACCTTGTAATACCAAGGGTTTCAGAGCAAATTTATACTATATTTTTTATCTTTTTTTTAGCCTGCGGGGCCTGGTTTTTACTTCCGAAACAATACTCATTAAGTCGTTCCATTTTATCTGAAGTGAGGCTATGTTTTCATCAAATGAAGGCAGTTTAAACGTTCCGTTTTCAAGTTTCTTATGATAGATTACCAGTCCCCCGTATTCGAGGTGCAAAATCTTCATAATCGTTAAATTTCGGTTGACAAAAATAAACACCTCGCCATCGCGTACGTTTCGTTTCATTATTGAGGTTACAATACCGCTCAGGGTGTAAAAACTTTTACGCATGTCAACCGGACCAGGGTAAAGATAATAC
>CAZCPH010000342.1:0-4145 GCA_964500105.1 uncultured Mariniphaga sp.
ATTTCAGGGTGTTAGGAAATGCAGGGAAATTGGGGGTTTGTGCTCCCGCCAGCTCCACTCAATTCATTAATAACAAGAGAGTTACAATAACCGCAACTCTCTTTTTATTTTTGGCAAACATTATCCATCTCCATAACGGACAGGCCAAACACCTTCAGATGTAAATTAAAAAACCATAGTCGGTATTTCAATATTCAAACTCTATGAATTTTCCAAACTTTTTGTATTTCCCGTACAAAACTTTGTATTTCTCCACGTTCTCAGGAATTGGCCTGTATTCTGTTTCAATGCCGCCACCCATTTTCTTTTGCGCATCAAATGTTGATGCATAAACACCGGCAGCCACGGCTGCGGCCATTGCTGAGCCCAACGCACAGGCCTGCTCCGAACGAGCAACTTTTATGGGCATATTCAACACATCGGCCACCACCTGCATTACAAACGGTGATTTTTTAGCCACGCCACCCAACGCAATAACGCCGTCAATACGAACACCTTCTTCCATAAAACGATCGTTAATGGCTTTTGAACCAAATGCAGTAGCTTCCACCAGTGCTCTGAAAATGCGGGGAGCGTCTGATCCCAGATTCAATCCGGCAATGGCACCTTTTAAATTCTGATTGGCATCCGGAGTGCGCCGTCCGTTCATCCAGTCGAGCGCCACAATGCCGCTTTCTTCAAGTGGAATCTTTGCGGCTTCTTCACTTAGTTTCGCAATAATTTTGTCCGAAGTCTCTTCAATGAGTTTACTCCGGGTTTGCTCGTCAATCAGGTCCGATTCGGCCAGAATATTTTCCAGAGGCCATTCCAGCAAACGTTTAAACCAGGCGTAAATGTCTCCAAAAGCCGACTGTCCTGCTTCCAGGCCGAGCATTCCGGGAATAATTGAACCATCAACCTGACCACAGATTCCATTCACCAGCTTATCTCCCACTTCGTCCATGGGAGCTATAAGCATATCGCAAGTGGAAGTTCCCATCACTTTTGACAGATAGTACGGCTCAATTTCTGCCCCCACAGCTCCGAGGTGTGCATCGAAAGCGCCAACACCAACCACAACATTTTTGGGAAGTCCAAGCTTTTCTGCCCATTCTTCGGAAAGTGTTCCGGCAGCTACGTCGCAGGTAAATGTTTCTTTATAAAGTCTCTCTTTTAGTCCTGAAAGCGCTGGATCGAGCGCTTTCAGAAATTCTTCAGACGGCAATCCGCCAAATGCTTCGTGCCACATGGCTTTGTGTCCTGCAGCACAACGGCTGCGTTTCAGGGTTTTCGGATTGGTATTTCCGGTTAACAGAGCCGGAATCCAGTCGCAATGTTCTACCCAGGAATATGCCGCCCGATACACACCGGCATCCTCGCGAATCACATGCAGCAGTTTTGCCCAAAACCATTCCGATGAATAAATGCCGCCTTCATACTTTGTAAAATCGATATCCCATTTCCGGGCCAGCTCGTTGATTTCTTCAGCCTCTTTTACTGCTGTGTGATCTTTCCACAGCACGAACATGGCGTTCGGATTCTCTTCAAAGCCCTGAGTCAGCGAAAGCGGTACTCCTTTTTCATCCACTGCAACAGGCGTAGAACCGGTTGTATCCACTGAAATCCCAACTACCTTATCAGCCACATTATCAGGCGCCTGTTGCAAAGCTTCCCTGATGGTAAACTCAAGACCTTCGAGATAATCCTTCGGATGCTGCCTGAACTGATTGACAGAAGCGTTGCAGTACAAACCCTTTTTCCAGCGTGGATAGTAGTAAACAGCACTTGCTACTTCTTCTCCTGTTTCCACATTCACAATTAACGACCGCACCGAATCGGTGCCATAGTCCAGTCCAATAGTAAATTTATCTGCCATTTTTATTGATTTTATTTTTGTCCGTAATATGCGTTTTCTCCATGTTTTCGCAGAAAATGTTTGTTGAGGATTGCCTGATCCATAGCAGCATCAGGGTTCAGCATCAGGGTTCGGAAAGCCATTTTTGCCACCTCTTCCATAACAACAGCGTTATGTACGGCATTCGGGGCATCAGTTCCCCACGAAAACGGGCCGTGATTATTCACCAAAACACCGGGAACCACATCGGGATTAAGATTTCTGAAACGTTCCACAATCACCAGTCCGGTTTCCTTTTCGTAATCTCCCTCAATCTCGTCGCGGGTCATATTACGTGTACAGGGAATCTCACCATAGAAGTAATCAGCGTGTGTTGTTCCCAGGGGCGGAATACCTCTGCCGGCCTGAGCCCAGCTGGTTGCCCATTCAGAATGTGTATGAACAACTGCCCCTATATTCTGAAACTGGCGGTACAAAACCAAATGGGTTGGCGTATCGCTCGATGGTTTCAAGCTGCCTTCAACTACCTGGCCATACAGATTCAGCACTACCATATCTTTGGGTTTCATTTTTTCATAGGAAACCCCGCTTGGTTTAATCACCACCAAACCTTTGTCCCGGTCTATGCCGCTGACATTTCCCCAGGTGAAAACCACCAGGCCGTGTTTTACCAAATCAAGATTGGCCTGAAAAACCTGTTCCTTCAATTGTTCGAGCATGATATTGTTTTTATTTGCAAACAAATGATTTAAAAGAGTAAAAATAACACTTAACTTTTATTTGGAAAGCATTCGGCTCCTCTTTTTGAACACAAAAAAAGCCCGGCAAAATGCCAGGCCTTCACTCCTATCCTACTTTTATTTGTTCGAATCAATTACCCAATCTTAATTTCTACCGGTGGTTTCGGTTTTGCTTCCTCTTTTTTCGGCAATGTCAGTTCAAGAATACCGTTTTCGAAACGCGCGTTGATATTGTCTGCATCAACAGTTTTCGGAACTTTGAATTTTCTCTCGAAACTGTAAACCCCGAATTCACGACGTTCATATTTCAGTTCATTCTCTCCGTTTTCATTGTTTTCGGGAAGTTCCACTTTAACAGTGAGTATATTTTCGTGAACGTTCAACTGAACATCTTCCTTTTTAAATCCGGGAAGCTGCAATTCAAGTCTGAAATCGTTTTCAGTTTCAAAAATATTGGTTGCAGGTTTGCAGTTGCATCCATTCAGATAGTTTTCATCGTAATCGTTTCGCAATAAGTTGTTGAACAACTCATTTACCAGATTCTGAGAAACAGTGCGATGCGGATGTTGTTGAAATCTTACTAAGTTCATGTCTTTTTCCTCCTAATTTTTATTTTTAATTTATCTTTTTCAAATCTCCGGGAGAAGAAAATCAATTCCTGTTCCAATTCTCCAATTTCAGTTTTTTGAGAAAAAAATGTCTCTTTTTCACGACAAATTGTCTTGAATACTACCAAAAGACATGAATTATTGTCATCTTATGAATCTATACAGATACTTGTATGATTCTAAGATCTGTGAAGTTTGCACAAAAAAACAGCCGTGCGATTTATCACCACACGGCTGTTTTCCTATTATATTTTTTCAGAATTAACTTCCAAGTACAGAATTGCAGGCATCAATCAGCTTCTGAGCATTTTGGTTTCCTGCATCTAGAGCTTTGGCTTTCTCCAGAATTTCAACAGCAGATTTGAATTCATCTTTGGCTTTTTCCACTTCTGCAGTATATGCATCGTCGGCGGTTGTGATTGCGCCGCTGCTCACTTTTTCGTTGGCTGCGGTTAAAATAGCCACACCTTTTTTATAAATATCATTTCCTTCGGAAACATAAACGTTGGCCAGTGCCGATGAAATTTTATCATCGCCCGGATATTTTTCAACACCTTCTTCGAGCGTTGCTTTGTACTCTGCCTCTTTATTTAGCTTTCGCAGAGTAACCGCTTTGTAATACAGGGCTGTTTCGCCACGATAATTGTTTTCTACACTTTTACTGAAAAGCTCTACAGCTTTATCAAGCAATTCGCCACGGTAAGCGGCAATTGCAGCGTTAAAAACCAGTGCCGGGTCGTTTTCTTCTGCAGTTGCAATAGCTTGTTCATAACTTGCCACAGCATTGGCGTAGTCTTCTTTATCGTTGTAAGCCAATGCTTTGTATTCGTGACTTTTAGAAATGTTCACACCTGCTTCGATGGCTTTGTCAAAATATTCAACAGCACCTTCCAGGTTATTCGATTTGTACGCTGCAAAACCAATATTAAAATTTATGGCAGGTTCAACCTGAACATCACCAAT
>CAZCPH010000343.1:0-1000 GCA_964500105.1 uncultured Mariniphaga sp.
AGGTCGAATTGTTTGTTTGTGGTTTGTGGTTCGTGGTTCGTGGTTTGTCGTTTTTCGTTTGGTGGTTCGTATGTTTCTAAGTTTGATGGTTTGACCGAAGGACTCCTTTCGGAGAGCGGTTCTGAGATGATTTCAGGAATATTTTGGGTTTTGCGGTCGAGTTCATCAATGATATGGATGAGGGTTTGTTTGTTGGTTAAGGTAGGGATTTTTTCATCGTTGGATGCCGGATTCTGAAGGCGTTTCAGAAAGTATGCACCCAAGCCGGTAAGTCCGTTTAACAAACCAATATCGTTGGGAGTATTGTAGATTAATTCTTTAAAAATGCGGTTATCGAACTCTTCCAGCACTTCATCGGTGTCAGCTTCAATAAAACCATTCTGTACCAGAAATTCAATTCCCCAACCAATTCCTGCCAAACCGTTTTCAAAATCGACCGGTGTGTTTGCTGTTATCTCTTCGTAAATTTCATCAATCAGTTCACCGGCGTAGTCTTCGTAAATTTGGTTACCGGTTTGCCTTGCGAAATGGAAAAAACAGATTGAAATGCCCATTTTGCCATGCATTATACCAAGGTTGTCGATAAAACTGGCGTTGAGCAGGAGCGTGTTACTAATTCTTTGGTCGGTTGAAATTGTGAGCAGCATCGTATTGGTTTGTTTATTTCGATTTAAAAATAAATTACATAGAGGAGAAAAAAAATAGTACTTTTGGATAGTTTTCTGATGCAGACATGCTTTTTACAGGACTAATCACGATTTTTAACCTTTTTGGGTGGTTTTAACGGTCATTTCTTGTGCATTTTTCTCTTAAATATTAACAAATCTGCTTATATTTAACGTTTTTTAACATATGGAGGGGGGGGGGGTAATTCTATCTTTCAGCTCGAAAAATCCAATAAAAAGGGTTTAAATCCGGAAAAAATATAGGACTTTTGGGTAATCCGGATTTTAGTGAAATTCATATTTTCACTCAATCGCCTGAAAATATACTTCAGGAA
>CAZCPH010000343.1:1010-4143 GCA_964500105.1 uncultured Mariniphaga sp.
CACCCTTCCCAATACATAAACAGTACATTAACCTCGTACACATGGAAGCTACTGTCCATGAACCAACTGAAAGTTGTGGCGGAGATTCAACTTCATTTTTTACCTCAGTGTATTTTTTTATTATCTTGTTCAAATAATCGGGGGTAAGTGCTTTAAGTTCTAATTCTTTTAGAATATGCTGGGCCATGTGTATTTCAAATCCATCAAAGGATTGGTGCAGTTCTCTCAGCTTCCTGCTTTTATGGTCAACGACAATTACACTTGCTCCCCAACCCAGATTTAATGGATGTAATACAGGTATGCTTACTTCACAACATAGTTTATCAAACAAAAAAGGAATACCCGAAGTGAAATCAATCGTGTTAATTGCCAAATCATAGTTTTCTTTAATGTGTTTGGCAATGTTCTCTTTCGTTAAAAACTCCGTAGTTGAAAAAATGGTTGCACAGGGGTTTATTTCCAACAACCGCTCTTTTAGTGCCTCAACTTTGAAACGTCCAATATCTTTTTGCGTATAATTTTGCCGGTTCAAATTTGATAATTCAACTTTATCGCCATCAATAACAGTCAGATTTTCAAACCCTAATCTTAGCGCACATTCAGCAATCACACTGCCCAATCCGCATCCTCCTATTAATATCCTGAAGTTTTTAATCTTTTCCTGATTTGTTTCGCTGATATATAAAAAATTTCGTCTATACATAAATTAGGTTTTTGTTTTGATTAAAAAAATCTTTGATTCCACTGTAGTCACAAAATACAGGAATCGTTTTGGATCCAAGATACATTATTGGAACACCTAATTTTTGAGGGTATATACCCAGAAAATTCAATTTTGAAAATAATTTATAATCACACTCGCACAGAAAAATATTTGATTTTTCTTTATACACAGCAATCAAGGCGTAGTATATCAACAATTTAAGTATAGTCAACCTGTTTTGATGTAGGTTAGTATTCTTTCTTACCATATCCTGATCAATAGCAAATCTGCCAATATGGTATATCTCTTTGGGTTTAAAAGGTAAGCTTTTAATCAACATTTTTAAATTAACTCCGAAATCCTTCTCAATAGTCAAGCTGGTTATTTGATTCCATTTTTGTGTTTTAACAGTGCCAACTATTTGTTTTTCATTATCAAAAGCTACATAGTAAGATGAATTCGACAGAGAATTAACATCTTCCTGAATCATTTTTAATAACTCTTTTTTTGGATAAACTTCCTGCCTTAAATGATGATAATAATATACTTTTAAGACAAACTGATTAATCTGCTTAAGTTCATTTTTTTCATTTATCTCCCATAGTGAGAAGTCATTGTAAGCGCGTATAAGGTTTTTCATGCTGTTAGTTTTTTTTTTAGAATCAAAACTAATCCGAAGATTTCTAAAAAAACATAGGAGAAAAATACTATGTGTTATTATATTTGTTGATTAAATGCTAATCATACCTGAAATGAAGAATACCTTATCAAATTTTTTTGACCCGATTCAGCAAACCAAATATATCGGGAGTGAAAATTACAAGAAGGTCGCATATTATCTGGAAGCATTACAGGCGTTATCCAAACTTTACGACCTGAGTTTTTATATTGTTGACTATTATAAAAAATCATTTTACTATGTCTCACCCAATCCACTCTTTTTATCAGGGTATTCACAGGAAGAAGTTTTGAACCTGGGATTTGATTTTTACCCTTTGTGTGTGCCACCCAACGATTTGGAGCTGCTGTATGTTTTAAACGAAGCAGGTTTCGATTTCTTTTATAAACTGCCGGTTATCAGACGCGATAAAGCGATGATCTCTTATGATTTCAGGTTAAAACATAAAGACAATGGCAGTTTGATCATGATAAATCACAAACTAAGTCCGTTGGTTTTAACCGAGGAAGGAAATATCTGGATGGCCATTTGTCTGGTGACTTTATCCGCAAGAAGTGAACCGGGCGATGTTCATATCATATTGCGGGATGATCATACGAGGTATAATCTTAATCCTGAAGAAAAAAAATTCGAGCCTGCCAAAAATAAAAAACTCACCGGCAGGGAAAAGGAAATTTTAAAATGTATTGCTACCGGAAACAACACATATTCTATTGCCGATAAGCTTGGAATAGCGGAATCAACGGTTAAAAACCACAAGACTAACATATTTCAAAAACTGAATGTCAACTCGTCTGCCGAAGCTGTGTTTTATGCCATTAATCACAATCTCATTTAATTTAAAAAGAACATATTGCAGCCACCAGTAAAAAATGTTTATCCTTTTGGATCGGCTGAACGGGAACTGATTAGATTTTGTTTAAAACAAAAAAACGCAGTAAGTCAGAAACCTACTGCGTTTTGCTAATTATTGATTTTCTTTAGTAAGCCTATCTTATTTGACTTCTTCAAAATCCACATCGGTAACTTCGCCGTCATCTTTTGAGCCGCCACCGTCGGAGCCGCTCTGAGGACCGGCTTGCGGACCTCCCTGCGGACCGGCTTGCTGGCCACCCTGAGCCTGTGCTGCATTGTACATTTCCTGCGAAGCAGCTGAGAACACGGTGTTGAGTTCATTCATGGCTGTGTCGATTGCCGCCACATCCTGGCTTTTATGTGCTTCCTTCAGTTTGGCCAGCGCATCTTCGATGGGCTTTTTCTTATCGGCCGGAATTTTATCGCCATACTCCTTCAATTGCTTTTCGGTCTGGAAAATCAAACTGTCAGCCTGGTTCAGCTTGTCGGCCTTTTCTTTGGCCTGCTTGTCAGCTTCGGCATTGGCTTCGGCTTCCTGTTTCATTTTCTTGATTTCGTCTTCCGAAAGGCCGGAAGAAGCTTCGATACGGATCGATTGTGATTTTCCGGTTGCCTTGTCTTTTGCGTTTACATGCAAAATACCGTTGGCATCAATGTCGAATGTTACTTCAATTTGCGGGATACCACGTGGAGATGGCGGAATGCCGTCGAGATGGAAACGTCCGATGGTTTTATTGCCCGAAGCTATTGGCCGTTCACCCTGTAACACGTGAATTTCAACCGATGGCTGATTATCGGCAGCTGTGGTAAAGGTTTCCGATTTTTTGGTCGGAATGGTGGTATTAGCTTCAATCAGTTTGGTCATCACACCGCCCATGGTTTCAATACCCAGTGAA
>CAZCPH010000344.1:0-4134 GCA_964500105.1 uncultured Mariniphaga sp.
CACTTTCCACATCTTTTAACACCTTCATCATTGCCGGACTTGTACCAATAATGTCTTCAATATTGTCGAGCGAAACAATCCGGTTTTTCAGGACTTCGTTTTCCACTTTCATCTCCACCTGTTTGGCGGCGTTTCGAATAAGGTGCGACAGATCGTCCGGGTCGAAAGGTTTGGTGATGTAGTCGAAAGCACCGTCTTTCAAAGCCTGCACGGCTGTTTCCACCGATGCAAAAGCCGTCATGATAATCACAATTGCATCGGGATTCAATGCCCGGATACGCCGGTGCATTTCCAGTCCGTCCATTCCGGGCATTTTTATGTCGGCCAGAATAATGTCGAATTGCCCGGCTTCAATCATCGCCAAAGCCTCCTTTGCATTTTCGGCACATTCCACTTTAAAACCTTCTTCAATAAACCAGTTGTAAAGCGAATCTCTTACCGATTCTTCGTCGTCAACAATTAACAAGGATACATTTTGTGCCATCTTAAAAAATTTTAGTCTTTAACCAATGGTAAAATCACCGACATGGTTGTTCCTTTTCCGGGCTCAGAGACTACATCTACACGACCTTTGTGGCTTTGCACAATTCCGTGAACAATTGCCAGTCCGAGTCCAATGCCGCTGGCCTGTCTTTTAGCGGAAAAAAACGGTTGAAAAATCAGGGGAATATCTTCCGGCCTGATTCCAACGCCATTGTCAGTAATATCCACTCGAAAATGCTGGTCATCAGGATTGACCGTACGCATTAAAATTTCGCCGTTTTCGGTAACAGCTTCCGAAGCATTCACCAGCAGCGCCACACAAACCTGTTTAATCTGATTTTCGTTACAGAAAACAAGATCACTGGATGCGGTAAAATCGGTGTAAAAATGAATATTTGCCATTTTCATCTGGTGTTCAATCAGTTCGAAAGTTTCTTTCAGCACCTGATGAAGATGCGTATTACTGAAATCTTCCTGCCCTTTTCTCGAAAAATCCATGAGCCCTTTAACAATGTCGCCACATCGTTTGGTTTCCTTTTCAATCACTGTCAAATGTTTCAGCAGCGAACCCGAAAGTTCCTCGTTTAACTCCATCCGGTTAATTTTTTTGGAAACCAGTTTCGTGTAAGTTAAAATGCTTGACAGCGGATTATTGAGCTCATGCGCCACCGATGACGAGAGTTTTCCGAGGGAAGCAATACGTTCAATGTGAATTAATTCGTTTTGAATTTCAGAAAGTTCCTCGGATTTCTTCTGAACCTTGTATTCCAGCTGGTGCGACCAGTTTTCAAGCTCTTTATTTGCAGCATCCAGGTTATCGAGCATGTTGTTGAAAGCCTGCGATACCATTTTCATGTCGTCGAGCAAGTTGGGTTTTATTTCCAGCCTGCGGTTTCTGTCGCCTTTGGCCACAGCTTCGCTGGCGGAAATCAGTGCAGCAAGAGGTTTTCTGATTTTATTGCTGGTAAGAAAAATTAAAAATGCAACCAGAATAAACGTAATTAACGCAGCCAGCAGAAAAAACTCGGTGGAAGACTGCGAAACAGCAGCATCGAGCTCTTCGAGCGGTACTTTTATAATGAGCGATCCCAAAACTGTTTCATCGGCACTGTGGAAATGGCAGGCGGCCGTGTAACACGATGGCTCGTTAAGAATTGGTGTTCGGATTAAAAGTTGTCTGTGCCCGTCATTGTCCTGGGCCATGCTGCAGGCGCTGTGGTAGTCTATAATCCTGTAAGCTTTTTCCGTTTCCGGAAACATCGATTGAAAATCGGAGTGACAACTCATGCAATCGGGGTCGCTGTTCCGAATGGTGTCGGCAAACAGCGATGAATAAACCAGTGCGTTTTCATGATCGTAAAGGTTCACTTCATCCACACCTGATATGGTGTTGATAATGTCGAGTGTGCTGTGCAGGGCTGCATCGTCGTTTTTTAACATCGAATAATAGAGCGACCCTTCAATAATAGATCCAATGTCATTACCCCGTTGCCGGATAACTTTATCGAGATATTCCTTGTAAACCGAGTTAAAAATTGCACCAAAGGAAATAAAAAGAAAAAAAGACAAAATGGCTATGATATACACCACCCGGGCGTAAATGGATGATTTAAACCCAAAGTATTTTAAAAAAAATGCCTTAAATTTTTTTCTCTTGACCGACTTTTGAGACAAATCCATCGTGGTTTTTCTTTTTTCAGGCTGAATAAAAATTCAACAGTTGATATATGCCTGCAAAATACAAAAAGAACTCCTGTTTTGATCGGTTAGAAAACAATCTTTATAACATGTTTGGGTAAAATTCAGGCTCCGATAACCTTGAGTGCATTGTGTAAAATTTCAACATTAATCTTTTTGGTTTTCGGAAGCACTTCTCCATCTATTTGAAATTCCTGAGCTTCAGGAAGTGAAATTTCTGCTTCGGAAGCAGAAAACACTTTTACATACCTCATTTTATGCAGGTTACCTGTAAACGAAGCATACAAAAAAGTAAAGACAAACCACCACGGATAAGGCCTGATTACAACGATTTCAAATTTTCCATCGCTGAGCTTGCCGGCAGGATTGATTATTGCGCCTGTACCAAAACTTTTTGCGTTGGCAATTACCACCATTTCCGCTTTCATTTTTCTTCTGCGCCGACCGGGAATATTCAAATAGAACGTAAACGACGTTTTTCCTTCAAACAGCTCTTTAAAAAGCTGTTTCCCGTACCCTGTCATTCCTTTTGCCCCCTCCTCCTCAAACCGCTTTACAATGCGCGCATTCAGACCAATGTCGCCCAAATGCAAACAATAATGCTTTTTGTTTATTCGAATCACATCAACCGGTTTTGTCTCATCTCTTAGATTTTCCCTAAGCGCCGCTTCAAAATTATCTGGAATGCCAAGGTTGTATGCGAGGCCGTTTGCCGAGCCTGCCGGAATTATACCAAGAACTATATTGCTGTTAATTAATTCCGCAGCTACTATATTTACTGTTCCGTCACCACCGGCAGCAATAACTCTTTCGGGTTGATATTCATCGATGATTCTGCGGATTTTTTCCCCGTCGTTTTTCCCCGTGGTACGGTAAATCCGGAATTCAAACCCAAATTCAGCTGAAAAATCTGAAATTGATGTTTCAACATCCTGCCGAAGTCCCTTTCCTGAGCTGGGATTAATCACAAATAGAATTCTCATTTCCTGTTTCAAGACTGGTTCAATTTTGCGTACAATTTAAGCTTTTTGGCGTTTCGCCAGTTAAATTTCCAAAAGTTTAATCGGCTATAATTTCCTTACATCCTGAAAACTGCCGCTATCAAATTCCTTCACCTTTTCAACAGCATCAGCAAACTTCTCAGCCGCTTTTTCAGGCTTCGGCATATCCTGAGTTCCTTTTGCCTGCTTTAACCGCTGAACCACAGGAAATTTCTCATCGTTTTGCAGAGAATAGATGTAGTCCTGCATTCCGGTATCGATTAATCCGGGTGCCAATGCAGAAAAATGGGTTTCGGTGAACTCCCTGGCGTATAGATTTATGAGCATATTCAGGGTTGCTTTTGAAAGAGAATAGGCATTCCAGCCGCGTGCACCGCTAACCGAAGCACCCGAAGATACAGCAACAACCTGCTTAATTTCAGGGATGATCCGAAAAAGCGTGTCAATCAACACCTTGTTAGACCATACGTTAATCTGCATCACTTTTTCTATTTCATCCAGACTTGTGTCTTTCAAATCTTTAATCTCATTTAAAATTCCTGCATTAAGAATGATGAGATCAAGCGTTTCAACCTCAGTAAAAAATGAAACAAGATTGGTTTGCAATTCGTTGTGCATGGAAATATCCTGCACCAAAAAGCGGAAATTGGGATATGCGCTTAAAGTTTCATTTCTTTTCCGGCTGATTCCGTAAACAGTATGCCCTTTTTCAAGGTAATTTTTTGCCAGCCCAAATCCAAAACCTGAACTCGTTCCTGTAATAAATACGTTCATAATTCACTCAATTTTCCTATTTTTAAAACTGAAACAAATATCTGTTATATTTGGTTAAACCTGTTAAAACAAACCATTTTTACGCAGAAAATGAAATACTTTAAACCTTTTTTAAAAGGCATCAAAAAACCGCTGAAAGCATTAAAAGTGTTTTTAAGGCAGCAGGCCGGTTGGCTGG
>CAZCPH010000345.1:0-4127 GCA_964500105.1 uncultured Mariniphaga sp.
AAGGAAATCATTCAAATCAACCACCAGCCAAACAGGCAAAAACAGAAATATACCGATTATATTCTGATAGGCAATAATGGTGAGTGTGTTGTACCGAAAAACCACATGACGCAGCACAATGGAATAGCCTATGGCTGCAAACACAGCCAGAAATTCCAGTCCAACACCAATGGGAGCTGCATCGAAACGGAAATTACCGTCGAGCACTACCAGGGCAACTCCCAAAAAAGAAAACAAAAAGCCGGCGATGTTTTTCCCGGTTACTTTTTCGCGAAAAAAATACCAGGCGGCAATGGGCGACAACAGCGGAATGGTACCCACAATAACCGAAGCTACCGTGGATGAAACGTAAGTTAAACCATAGCTTTCACCCAAAAAATAGAGGAAAGGCTCGAAAAAAGCCATCAGAAAAAACAGTTTGAAATCTTTTTTGGTGGGCTTTTGCAACCGCTTTAAAGACCATGCAATAACGAGAATAAGTGCTGCTGAAATGATAAGCCGGAATAAAACCACAGTGATGGGTTTGTATGCCAGAAAAGCAATTTTAAACCAAACAAACGAAAAGCCCCAGAAAAAGGCTGCTCCGAGTGCGGTAAAATAAGCCAGTAATTCTTTGTTCTTCATGAATTAAAAAACTGGCCACAAAAATAACTTTTTATGCCGATTTTCTGACAGCTTTTTTTACGAAGAGATTTGATGGTTTTACTTCAGAAAAATGAAACAGTAAATAGGTCAGAGTTGCAAGTGATATGCCGTAAATATTTGCGTCCAGCCCAAGAGGAAGGTCGATTCCGCTAAGAATGAGAGACAGTGTTGTGGTTCCGCCAACTACCATTGCCCAAAAAGCTCCGCGAGAGCTTCGGTTTTTCAGAAATATGCCGGCCAGTACCGGAATAAACAATCCCGAAACCATAAACGAATAGGAATGAAGCATAAGTTCCAGTACATTTGGAACTTTCCAGGCCACCAGAAGCGCTACAACACCCAGCAGCAAGGTTGTTCCCTGCGAAAGCAGCATAATTTTATCCGAATTGTGCCGGTTAAAAATATCAGTAATGAGATTTCCTGATGCAGCCATCAGGCAACTGTCGGCTGTGGACATGATAGCAGAGAAATAAGCTGACAAGATTAAGCCAGTCAAGCCTATTGGCAGAATATTTCGCAGCAACAGCGGCAATCCCATTTCGGGGTCGAATGTTCCATCAACACTTCCGCCAATAATTCCGGTTTCGAAGGCAGCTTTGGCAAACATACCAAGAACTACACCGGTGAAGGCCATTACCGGGTATTCGAACAAGCCGGCTACGAACCAGGCCCGTTGAGCTGTTTTTTTGTCGCCGGCAGCGTAAATCCGCTGATAAAGTGTCATTCCAATGAACCAGATGGGAACAATGGTGACAAACCAGTTTACAATTTGCTGCCATTTTATGGCCGTCAAATCGAAAAAGTTTTGGGGTAAAGTTGCCTTCAGGGTTTCGTAACCACCAATTCCCAAATAGGCCACCGGCAACCCAACGAAAACCAGCCCGCCCATCAACAAAATCCACTGGTAGGTGTCGGTATAAATAACCGCTTTTATTCCACCAATGGCTGTATAAAACACGGCAATGGCACCCATCAGAATAAGAGCATTTTGCATGGAAATATTGGGGAAAGTTGCCGAAGCAAGTTTGGCTCCGGCCAGAATTTGCGAACTGGTAAATCCCAGATAACCAATAGCGGAAATTATTCCGGCCATAAGGGCTACTTTGGGATTGTACAACTGTTTTAAAAACTGAGGAAAAGAAAGAAAATTATGCTTTGCCGCCATTTTCGAAACTTTGGGAATGAGCAGTACCGCGCTCAGCCATGCACCAATAAGGCCGGTAAAAAGCAGCCACGTGCCCGAAAGTCCCATCAAAAATCCCAGGCCTCCCAGGCCGATGGAAAACCCGCCACCAACATCGGTAGCTACTACCGAAAGTCCAATATGAAACGAACTCATTTTCCGGCCACCCACAAAATAATCATCGGCCGACCGGTTTTTACGCATAAAATAAAATCCAATTCCCAGCATGGCTGCCAGGTAAACTCCAAAAATTGAATAATCTATCCAGTGCATGGATTTATTTTGGTTCAGAATTTATTTCGAATTGAAGCGGTGGATCAGAGTGTCTGATTTCACCTTTTGACATGAGGTAGTTTATGAGCTCCAACCCGTTTGAATAGGATAATTTCAACTCTTTTACCACTTCGCCCAAAAAACTGGGTCCGTTTTCATCTAAAAATTCAACAATTTTTTCTTCAGTAATTTCTCTGTTTTCAGTCATTTTTTTTGTTTGTTTAAAATCTACCCGTTGGGTGTCATATCATCGGGTACCGGTTGGCCGGTTTCGTAAAGCTGAAACCGTTTGCAGTTGGTCCACCCCTTTGCTCCACGGTTGCAAAACACATTTCTCACCAGAAATATGGGTTTTTTCACTTCATTGTTTTCGTTTTGATAAACGGAACACTCTCCGGCATATTTACATAGTTTTCCCAAATGCATAATTATAAGTGTTTATAGAAGATGTTCATACTCTCGATGCTTCCGGCAATGTTGGTGTTGTTTACCAACGTGCCACTGTATTTATAGCCGGCCTTCAGAAATGTTTTGTTCATTCCGGGTTCGGCTAAACGCGCCACGGTATAAACGGTTTTAATCCCTTCGGTTTTCATCTCCTTTTCCATGAAACCAAGCAGATGCGAAGCAAGATTCTGGCCCCGGTATTCGGGCAAAACGGCAAAATCAGTCATTTCGGCGTTTTTGTTGTCGAAATCGGTTTCAGCGGTTGACACACCAATCAGTTTATCGTTGTCCCAAATTCCAAAATAAATGGCACTCCGGCTGCGCATGGTTTTCAGAATGTATTCGGGTTTGTGAACCGGAAACGGGTACGTTTCGAAAACACTTTTCAGCACTTCGGTAACCGGTACGGCATCTGCCTCATCAAGTTTTCTGATGGAAAACCCGTTTAAGCCCATTACTTTACTATCACCATTTACCGAATCGATTAATCCGGAAAACGTTTTCAACAATTTTTTTGGCGACTTGCCTCTTTTTTTATCGAAAAACTTCGAAGCCATCACGCAATCGGTTTTTCCGTTGTAATACTTCGGAATAAAAGCTTCTACTTTGTATCCGTTCAGTATAAAATCGGGCAGATCATCGGTGTGAATTTTGGTTACTATTTTCGAATAACCTCCTTCTTTTGCCAGGCGGTCAAGTTCGGGCAAAACTTTGTGATTGTCAGCAGGGTCATATTTCAATAAAAAAACCCTGTCGTTTGACTTTCCGTATTGTACTGTTGAATTTCCTATTTTTTCAATTTTATCCGTCATTGTTTTCCCTTCTGTTATAACGTTCATTATTATCGGGAACCAGCGAAATAGCTTCGTCGTAATCCGACAATAGTTTTTCGATTCCAATTCCTTTCTGTTCGTCTGCTTCTTCAAGCTGCAAATCTAAATTGCACTTTTCGCAATTGCGGTCGCAAAATTTCGATTCGTAACTTTCCGGCTCGGTGTAAGTGGTAATAATTCCCTCGTAGTTCCTCAGTACCACTTTGTTGGTTGACCACGAGATGATGTAATTTGGCATTACCGGAATTTTTCCGCCACCGCCCGGTGCGTCAATTACATAAGTTGGAACGGCAAATCCGGAGGTGTGCCCAATCAGGCTCTCCATAATCTCAATTCCTTTGCCCACCGGTGTTCTGAAATGCGCAAGTCCTTCTGACAAATCGCACTGATAAAGGTAATATGGCCTCACACGGTTTTGAACCAGTTTGTGCACCAGCTTTTTCATAATTCGTGGGCAGTCGTTTACATCAGCCAGCAGCACCGACTGGTTTCCGAGTGGAAAACCGGCATTGGCAAGTTTGGCAAGCGCTTCCCGCGATGAAGCCGTAATTTCGCGCGGATGGTTGAAATGGGTGTTAATCCACAGCGGCTGGTATTTTTTCAGAACATCAATTAAATCATTAGTAATCCGATAGGGCAACACAACCGGCATACGTGTTCCAATCCGTACGACTTCCACATGCGGAATAGCTGTAATTTCAGCAAGCAGCCAGTCGAGGTAACTGTCAGAAAGCATAAACGGGTCA
>CAZCPH010000346.1:0-4124 GCA_964500105.1 uncultured Mariniphaga sp.
CCGTTAAACGCTGCGGCAATCGGTAATTTGCGCTCCGCAGGTTTGTATAATCTCACCGTTTTGGAAACCGGAATTGAGACCAACAAGAAAAATTATACCCGGTTTTTGATTCTTTCAAAACACGCAAATCCCACAGAGAAAGCCAATAAAGCCTCGTTGTGTTTCGAGGTTGGGCATTTTTTTGGTGCACTTGCCCGGGTTTTGAATGTTTTTGCCGAGAACGAAATTAACCTCACCAAAATTCAGTCGGTACCGGTTATCGGCAAACCCAACGAATATACCTTTCATGTGGATGTGGAATGGGAAAATCTCGAGAATTATGAACGAGCCATCCATCAGGTATTGAAAAGCGTTTCGAGCCTGGCAATTTTAGGTGAATACGAACGCGGTGAAATTTACATGCATGATCAGTAATTAACTAAAAAACATAACGAAATGGATAAAATAGCAATTTTCTTTGGACCGCTTGAAGGTGCTGTTCACAGGGTAGCCGAAAAAGTAAAAGATGCCATTGGCGAAGATAAAGTGGACATGGTTCCCGTAAAAAATGCCACTGTTGCTGATTTGGAAAAGTACGACAAAATCATCTTCGGCCTTTCCACGGTGGGCAAGGAAACCTGGCATGCCAAATATAAGAATAACGACTGGGCGGGTTTTTTGCCGGAAATTGAAAAAACCCGCTACGAAGGGAAAACCGTTGCCATTTTTGGTCTGGGCGACCATATTACTTATGCTGCCACTTTTGTTGACCATATTGGCTTGCTGGGCCGGGAACTTATGGCGAACGGGGCAACCCTGGTTGGACAGGTTTCAACCGACGGGTACGAGTTTTCAGAATCTGCAGCAGTAATCGATGATAAGTTTATCGGATTACCGGTTGATGAAGATTTTGAACCGGAAATGACCGATGAGCGGGTAAAAAACTGGGTGGAACAAATTCGGACGGATTTCGGATTTTAGTAAATTCTTTTCAGTTTACTTCTGAAATTTGCACCGGAGTCCTTATTCGGTGCAAATTTCGTTTTATTCAACTTAGATTTCAGCATTTCAGGAAAATAGTACATCATGGAGAATTCACCTTTCAGCAAGTCAGTTATCGATCAAAAAATAAAAGACCTTCGGATATCCGACCCCGGAAAAGCATCCATTCGCGAAATTGTGGCTCTGGTAAACCTGGTAGAAGAAGAAACCGGCGAAAAATATGTACGCATGGAAATGGGCGTTCCTGGCTTGCCGCCTGCACAGGTTGGCGTGGAGGCAGAAATTGAAGCACTTCAGCGGGGTGTTGCTGCCATTTATCCTATGGTTGATGGCATTAAACCCTTAAAAGATGAAGCTTCCCGCTTTGTGAAAAATTTCCTGAATGTGGAAGTTTCACCCAAAAGCTGTATTCCAACTGTGGGTTCGATGCAGGGTACTTATGCAGCCTTTATGGCGGCGGCCAACGCAGTGGAAGGAAAAGACACCACACTGTTCATCGATCCCGGTTTTCCGGTGCAGAAACAGCAAATGATGGTTTTGGGGCAAAAGTTTGAAACATTTGATGTGTTCAGGTTCAGGGGAGAGAAATTGCGGGCAAAGCTTGAAGAGTTTCTCTCAAAAGGAAACATTTGTTCAATAATTTACTCCAATCCGAATAACCCTGCCTGGATCTGTTTTTCCGAGGAAGAACTCCGGATTATTGGCGAATTGGCCAGTAAATACGATGTTATTGTGATGGAAGATCTGGCTTATTTCGGCATGGATTTCAGGCAGGACTTGTCGAAACCGGGTGAACCACCATATCAGCCAACGGTGGCAAACTACACAAGTAATTATATATTATTTATTTCCAGCTCAAAAATATTTTCGTACGCTGGTCAGCGCTGTGGTTTAATGGTTATTTCAGACACACTTTTTAAACGCGATTATCCCGCGTTGCAAAAACGGTTTAAGGGAACCGATTTTGGCAGCACAATCACCTTGCGGTTGCTGTATGCATTGTCTTCCGGCACCAGTCATTCTGCACAGTGGGCTCTTGCAGCCATGTTGAAAGCGGCCAGCGAAGGCCGGTTCAATTTTGTGGAAGATGTGAAAGCGTATGGCGAAAAGGCCAAAGTTATGAAGCGTCTGTTCCTTGAAAACGGTTTTGACATTGTTTACAAAACAGATTTGGGAAAACCCATTGCCGACGGGTTTTACTTCACCATTTCATATCCCGGAATGACAGGAAATCAACTGGTGGCCAATTTGTTGTATTACGGAATCAGTGCCATCGCGCTCGATAATACCGGCAGCAACGAAGAGGGAATCAGGGCATGTGTTTCGTTTGTAAAACGGGAACAGTTTGGTGATTTGGAGCACCGTTTGAAGTTGTTTAATGCTTTTTTCTCCGGAAAGAGATGAGGTAACTCCAAATGGATCAAAAAAAAGTAATTTCCAGGTATAACCTCACGCTTGAACTGCTCAGGGAGTTGGAGCTGAAGAACAAACCTGCGCAGCTTAAAAAAGGGGAATCGTTTATTGATTATGGTGAAAAAACTCAGAAAATCGGCATTCTGATTAACGGTTTGATGTATTCAACCTATATTGCCGAAAGCGGAACGGAGTGGGTTTCGCGGTTTTTCTTTCCGCCCAACAATTTTATCGTTAGCAATCACCGCAGTTTTTATCTGGGAAAAAATTCCAGTGAATCCATCCGCGCCTACGAAGATTCTGAACTTTTATGTATTGAAAAAGAAGAGTTTAAGTTTTTACTCGACAATAATCCCAGATTTGAACGTACTGTGAGAATTCTTGCCGAAGAAAGTTATGTGCAGGCAATCGAACGCATTCATTCTTTCCAGTCACTAAATGCCGAACAGCGAATCCGGAAATTTTTTGATGAGTATCCTGAGTTGGGGAAAAAGCTTCAGCGCCAGCATATTGCCTCCTATCTGGGCATTCACCGCAACATTCTTACCCGCTTTTTGTACAAAATCTGATAACGCAACTTTAGTTGCATAGTTTCCGCCTGCAAAAAAATAGTTTTGTCAAACAGATTCAAATTTTAATCTGAACCGAAAAAATACTAACGAATTGTCAGCAGTGCATCCCATTGGTTTACAGATTACAACCATCCTGGAAAATAGTGGAATAACCTGATTTTTATGGTGTTTTTCGAAAAAAAAGGATATTAATTTTAGCAGAAAATTTGAAGATTATGGCAAAGGTTAAAGGAGCTGTTGTTGTTGAAACAGAAGTTTGCAAAGGCTGTGAATTGTGTGTGGAAGCGTGTCCTGAAGGCGTTTTGGCCTTAAACAAGGAAGTAAACAGCCGCGGATATCACTATTCATATATGGAAAATCCGGATGCATGCATTGGGTGCGCCAATTGCGGCGTGGTTTGTCCTGATACATGTATTACGGTTTACAGGGTGAAGCTTTGAGAAAGTTTACAGTCGCAGTTTACAGTCGCAGTTTGCAGTCGCAGTTTACAGTCTCAGTATTCAGTCGCAGGTGGCAGTGGACCGTTTACGGTGACAAAAAATAAGAAATAAGAAATCAAAAAAGATATACAATGGGAGAACTTAGGTTAATGAAAGGAAATGAGGTGCTGGCCGAGGCTGCCATCCGGTGCGGATGCGACGGTTATTTTGGCTATCCCATTACACCTCAGTCGGAAGTGATGGAAATGCTGATGGAACGCCAGCCGTGGGATGAAACCGGAATGGTTGTTTTACAGGCAGAAAGCGAAGTGGCGGCAATAAACATGGTTTATGGTGCTGCCGGCTCGGGTAAAAAGGTAATGACCTCTTCGTCGAGTCCGGGTGTCAGTTTAATGTCTGAAGGCATTTCTTACATTGCCGGTGCAGAATTGCCATGTTTAATCGTTAATGTGCAGCGCGGAGGACCCGGACTTGGAACCATTCAACCATCGCAGGCCGACTATTTTCAGTCGGTAAAGGGTGGAGGCCACGGCGATTACAAAATGATAGTTCTGGCTCCTTCGTCGGTGCAGGAGATGAATGATTTTGTGGATCTGGCTTTTGATCTGGCATTCAAGTATCTTAATCCGGCTATGATTTTAACCGATGGAGCTATTGGCCAGATGATGGAAAAAGTAGAACTGTCGGACTACAAAAAACGCTGGACAGAAGAGGAAGT
>CAZCPH010000347.1:0-1029 GCA_964500105.1 uncultured Mariniphaga sp.
GCGCCCGGGATATCGTCGAACGGATGACTTCGGATATAAAAATTTGTTTGGCGAAGTGCTTCTTTAAGCACGTAGCGAAAAAACAGGAAAGGAGATAAAACGTACATCTGGCCGGGTTCGGCTTCGTAATTTACCTGGTAGTCTGAATTGTTTTTAAACATTTCATTCAGGTAGTTTTTGTATTCTTCCCTTACTTCCAGTTCTCCGTCTTCGTTGAGAAAGGGAACCATAACGTTTCCATGGGCGCCTTTTCCTTCCCAAAAGTGTTCGTTGCGAAGCAACACGGTACAGTAATCGTCTGTTTCCGGATCGTAGGTTTCTTTGTTTTGGAAGGTGATGTTTTTTCTCCAATCCAGTTCATTAATGAACCGGTCCTGTTGTTCCTCTCCCATGACGCCAAAATCTGTTTGCAGCCATGCAGAATAGGTTTTGTCGTTGGCATTTGTGATTTCCAGTGCGCCGGCTTCCATGGTCACTCCGTTTTTGCGGATAGCAAAACCGGGGAATTTTCGGGCAGATGCGTTGCTGTATTTTTCGAAACGCTCCGGATTTCCAAAGATGGCCCGGGTGAATTCGTTCACTTCTATTTCGATTCCCAAACCTGCGTTTCCGGGAATTTTATCGAAATAGCACAATGGGTTTACCCATTCGAGGCGAACGGAAAAGTTTTCCGGTACTGGTATTGGTATGTTATTCAAATAGAGCATACGGGTTAATAAATTCGGTTATCAAAATTGAACTGGCTTTTTTCCGCTTCGGAAATATCAAGGTCAATGCTGTGGAGATCCTTCATGCGGTCAACCAGTTCCTGTTCGCTGTTATTTACAGTGATCGGGATAACGATGTATGAAGCTCCGGTTGGGTACAGCAGCCATTTTTGGCGCGAAACCATCATGTCCCGCAAATGGAGCATTTGGGTAGTGGTTTTGTACCCTGTGTTGATAATCCAGTTGTTTTGACCAAGGCTGTTTGGTGTAACCAAAACAGGATCGGTAACCAGATCGCCCCGCTGGGGTTGTCTGTTTACAA
>CAZCPH010000347.1:1091-2555 GCA_964500105.1 uncultured Mariniphaga sp.
GGTTTGTTCCAGGCTGAATTTATCCACGGAGCGGCCGGCCAGATAAATATCATCCACACCGCCGATGCTGTTGGCAAACAGAATGAACATGGGGCGTTCGCTGTATTTCCAATCGAAATGAAAACGCCTGACGTCTGAAATTTCGGTTCCTCCTGCTTCAAGCCAAACGTTAAAATATTCCACACGTTTTGTTGCGGGTGCAATGGTGATTCCCAGGTCTGCCGGGTTGCAGTTGAATTCGTACAGTTTTGTAGGATCCAAAGTGAGTGCCACGGAGAATGTTTCTTCAGAATCATCATCGAAAACCGCCTTGACTTTAAATGTAGCCGACTGGCTGGCAACCGGAATAAACCAGAGTTTAACCGGCTGAATGGGGTGAACAAAGTCGCCCCAGGGCCGGTGGGTAAGGAAACGGCCACCGGCCAGATAGGTGGTGTAAAAGTTTGTTCCGGCGGTTTCAAACATGGCAATCTGCCGCTGGGATAATCCACCTTTCAGGAACTGAAAGGGGGAAGATGTGGCGCCCCACTGTTCAATAATATCTCCAAAGGTTGGCGAAGTAAACAGGTCATCGATGTAGGTTTCTCCTACCTGAACCTGAACCGTGATAGCCTGTGTTGGATATTCGACGTAAGGAGTGGAAACGGGATATTGAAAAACCGCTTTTACCGGCTGGTCAATTTTACCGCTGATATCAAACATAGCTTCTCCGGAAGTGTCCGGGGCAATGGCATCCGGATCGGGTTCGGCCAGAAGCTTTCCGTTTACATCAATAACTTTCAGCAGGTATTTGTAATCCAGTGTATTTGCAGGCTGTACGCCACCGGATACCTTAATCCATGCCGGTATGCCTGTAAGCTGAACGTTTCCTCCCAATATTTGTGCTGTTACTGCCATATCTTTAAGTTTCGAGTTTCGAGTTTAAAGTTCAAAGTTCAAAGTCCGCGTTTATGTTGTATCTGGTTCCAGGTGTCCAGGCGTTTTGCCACATCTTCAATGGCTACCGGTGGCCTGAATTTCATAAAATCATTTATGGCCCTTGTAAGGTCAGAAATGGTTTTTTCGGATAGCTGGGGTTGCGCCTGGTTTATTTGATTAATGTTTTGCAGTGTTGTATCGGGTTGCAATGTATATCCGCCGGACTGAAAACCTTTCCGGGGAACAGAACGGAAGAGATTGGAAAGATCAAGCCTGTTGAGTGAACCGGCTATTCTTGCTGCTTCCATTACATTGATAAAATCTTTTATCAGCGGGTTTCTGACTCCTTCCTGCGGAATAACATACTCTCCGGCGTGAACGATTCCTGCGGGTTTGTATTTATCTCCTGGGGCGGTGAAACCGCCACCGGCAAAGCTTTCTTTTTCTTTTTTGTTGAAGCTGCCCATGATTCCGGCTTTTGCCGTGGCAAAAGCGGCCTTCATTAAAACAACCTTTGCGGCAGCCGTAGCGATACCGGCAAGACCT
>CAZCPH010000347.1:2565-4122 GCA_964500105.1 uncultured Mariniphaga sp.
GGAATTGTTCAAAGAAAACTTCCTGTGACATGAGCATTTCCTGAAAGGATTGCCCGATGGACTGCGAAAGGTCAAGGTAAGCCTGTCCGCGTTGTTGAAGGATCCTTTGTTCTTCGTCCTTCTGGCTTTTCATTTGGGATATTTGATTCTGTCCGGCTTGAATATTGGCGTTTATGGATGCAGTGAGTTGATCCCCGTATTGATCTTCCGAAGCTTTCATGGTCTGGTCGAAAAGTTTTTGGGCTTCCTCCGCTTGCATTGCAAGTTTTTTTCTTGCAGCTTCCATCATTTCAAGGCGTTTATTTACGATATCCAGCTCAATTTTCGCGGTATCTTCTCCGGATTGCAATAACAGGGCTTTCTTTTGTTCCATAAAGGCGACTTCCGCTGCCCATAATTTCGCCTTATATTCCTTGTCTGATATCAGTCCGTTCAGGTATTCTTTTGCGATGATTAGCTGGCGCTGGGTATATGCAGCTTCGAGTTGTTTTGTTGCGGCATCCATATCAAAGCCAGGTTCATCATTTCCGCCGTCCAGTTCGCGTTGTGCATCGGCAATGATTTTCAGTTCGGTGTTTACTTCTTTAAGTGCATCACTGTATTCGCTCATTTTTGCTGTATCGGTAGCGAATTGCAGGCTGTTTGGATCAAGGGATTTTAACCGGCGCTGAATGTTTACGATTTCATCTTCAAAAAAGAGTTTGAAGTTTTGCAGTTCGTTTTTGTTCATTGCACCGATTTTCTTTTGAAACTCGGAAATGACATCGATGTTATCATTAAAGGATTTAATGAAACGTTTTGAACCATCTGAAAGCGTAATCATTGTTTCTGTGATATATCCGATGTCGCGCAGGAATTGTTCGTATTGGGTTTTACCCAGGAGATCTTCGGTTTGCTGAAGTTCCTTATTGAATTCTCCCTGGCCTTGTGCAGCCTGTTTTGCTTTTTTGTAATAGTGAAACAAGGCTGCTCCTGCTGCAGTAACAAGCGCAGCAATCAACCCGACAGGGTTGGCTGCAAGTGCCGCAGAGAAAGCGCGGAACTGAATAATTGCTTTTTTGAGGTTTCCTGTAAGAAGGGCCACTGCTGCGTTATACAGGGAAATGGCTGCAAACTGTGCGTTGTAAGCAATTTTTTGAAGGTTCTGGTAAAATATGGATTCTTTGATTGCTCCTGAATGCAATCGTTGCCAGAACGTCGCAAGCCGTATGGCGACAGTGTAGGACGCAATGACAGCTGTAATATACAGTATCTGGGCGCCGTATTTCCCGAAAAACTGAATCAGTGTAATAAGACCTTTAACGATTGATGACGTTTTACGGATCATCTTTGCGTAAACCGGCATCAGTTCTTCTCCGAGTTCTCTTTTGAGTTCGGAAAACCGTTTGATGTTTTTATCAATAATTGCCCGTGCAGTATTGTTTTTGATGTTGAATTCGTTGGTAACACTTATGCCTTCCTCAAAAGCCTGGTTGGAAACCTGCTGGTGTTCACGAAGCATTTTGGTGTTTTTGGCGAGTGCGCCAAAAACGGATGTCATGCGTTGGCCTTCGATTC
>CAZCPH010000348.1:0-596 GCA_964500105.1 uncultured Mariniphaga sp.
CAGAAACAAGTTCATTATTTCCGCAGAAGTCTCAGGGTCAAGATTCCCGGTGGGTTCGTCAGCCAGAATAATTCCCGGATCGTTCAGTATGGCCCTGGCAATTACAATTCGCTGTTGTTCGCCGCCACTCAGCTGGTGCGGCATTTTTTGTTTTTTTTCGGTCATCCCAACACGTTTTAGCACCTGCTCGATGCGTTCCAGCATTTCGGTTTTGCTTTTCCACCCGGTGGCTTTCAATACAAATTCCAGATTTTGATAAACATTTCGGTCGGGCAGTAACCTGAAATCCTGAAAAACCACTCCCAGTTTTCTGCGCAACAAAGAAATATCCCTGTGTTTGATGTCCTCAAGATTAAACCCGGCAATTTTTCCAATCCCTTTATACAACGGGAGTTCGGCGTTCAGAATTTTTATCAGACTCGATTTTCCGGTTCCGACTTTCCCTGTAATGTAAACAAATTCGCCGTAGTTTACCTCCAGATTAACATCTGAAAGTATCAGTGTATCACGCTGATAGATATCTGCACCTATAAGTTCTATCGCTTTTTTTTCAGCCATCTTATTCATTAATTCTAAAGTTGGGTATTCCCCTTCCC
>CAZCPH010000348.1:606-4095 GCA_964500105.1 uncultured Mariniphaga sp.
TCTTATTTTGAATTCTTTTCGAATATATGTCTATTTTTTTTACCTGTTCAGATAATAAAGAAAAGAAATAAACAGTTTCATGTTAAGAAATGAACGGGATTTAATGGATGTTGATTGCTTAGAATACCTAATTTTAGGTGCTTGGTTCTAAAGTAGAGGTTTATCTTTGGCACGATTTTTACAAGAGCCCTTGATGCCTGCAGAAAATAACGAAACAACTGAAAAATGAAAGAAATACGGAGTTTATCTTTTTTTGTCTTTTTCCTCTTGATTTTTTATTCTGGTTATTCCCAGCAAACTGCTTTTTTTAGCGATGTGAGCAAAGATGTGCAAATGGCACGAGAGCTTTTTCATCAGCAAAAATACAATGCAGCTTTCAGGCAGTTTGAGAAAGTGCAGAAGCAGGTTGATCCAAAATCAGAACTTTTTTCCGAAGCAGTTTATTTCAAGGCGGTTTCGGCAATGAAAGCAGGACATAGCTCGGGCTACAGAATGCTGGAGAAGTTCATCGATGATTACCCTGACAGTCCGTATATGAATTCAGCAAAAGTGAATTTGGGCGATTACCAGTTCGAACGGAAACACTTTGCGGCAGTTCTGAGGACTTATGCAGATGTTGACAGGTCGTCGTTAAGTGAAGACGATTTGGTTCGGTTGAAGTATCAAAGCGGATACTCGAACCTGATGACTGAAAATACAGATCAGGCACTAACTGAATTTATCGAAATTAAGGACCGGAATAATTTTTACAGCCGGCCTGCCACATATTACTGGGCACATATTATGTACCTGCAGGAAAATTACCAGTCGGCACTTGACGGTTTTCGCCAGCTTGAGTCTGACCCGGCCTATTCGCGTGTCATTCCGCTTTATGTAAGTCATATTTATTACAAACAACAGCGCTACAACGAAGTTGTGAATTACACTGTTGCCATAATTGACGAGGTGGAGGAAGAACACAAAAGCGAACTTTCAAAAATAGTTGGTGATTCCTATTTTCACCTGCGGGAATATGCAAAAGCCATTCCGTATCTCGAAGCATTTTACCAGACATCTGGTCCGAAAACCCGGGAAGACAATTACGTTTTGGGATACTGTTATTACAATACCGAACAGTTTGAGAAGGCAATTCCGCTTCTGGAGAATGCATCCAAAGGAAAAGATGAAATGGCCCAGAATGCCTATTATCATTTGGCCGACAGCTATATAAAGGTAAATGAAAAGGAAAAAGCCCGGGTGGCGTTTGAGGCGGCATCGGAGTTCGATTTTAATGAACGGATTAAGGAAGATGCATTGTTTAGTTTTGCAAAACTAACCTACGAGCTTTCCTATTCGCCTTTTAACGAAACCATCAAAGCTTTCGACAGATATATTTCATTGTATCCGAATTCCCAGAGAAATACAGAAGCTTACCGTTATTTGACGGAAGTATTTATGGTAACACGAAATTACCGCGATGCAATCAATTCCATCGAGAAAATCGAGGTAAAAACTTCGGAAATTCTGAGAGCATACCAGCGGGTGACGTTTTACCGGGGATTGGAGTTGTTCAACAATCTTGCATACAATCAGGCAATCGATCATTTTAATTTGTCGCTTCAAAACGGAAGTCATGATCGTGAGTTGAATGCCCGAGCGCTGTTTTGGAAAGCCGAAGCGCTTTACCGTGTTGGTGAATATCAAACAGCAGCAGAAAATTACGCGCAGTTTTTGCGCACTGCCGGTGCGTTCTCACTGCCTGAGTTTAAAGATGCCGAATACAATTTGGCTTATGCCTACTTCAAACTGGAAAATTACAGTCAGGCATCCTCTCATTTCCGGAATTACATAAACAGCCAGCAGGGACAACAGTCGGAAAAACTGGCTGATGCCTACAACCGCCTGGGTGATTTTTATTTTTCAAACGCAGAATATTCTCTCGCTCGCCAGAATTACCAGAAAGCGTTTGATATGAAAACGTTCGATGCCGATTACGCGTTGTATCAGATCGCTTTTTGTCAGGGTTTGCAACACGAACAACAGGCGAAAATAAATTCTTTGCAACGTTTGCAGGAAGGTTTTCCGGAATCTGAATACCTGGATGATGCCTTGTATGAACTGGGACGGGCCTACGAACGCCTTGGACAATACGCCGAAGCAACTGGTAATTACCGCAGAATTGTGGACAACCACGCAGAAAGCGCATATTATGCGCGGGCACTGCTTCAGCTTGGCCTGATGAACTACAATGGCGGGAATTTTGACCAGGCGCTGACCTATTACAAACAGGTTGCCGAAAAATTTTCTGGTACGCCCGAGGCACAGGCTGCCTTGTTGGGGATAAAAAACAGCTACGTGGAAATGAACAATGTTGACGGATATTTTGCTTATACCCGTTCGTTGGGTGGAGGAGTAAACGTTACCGCTTCAGAACAGGATTCGCTCACCTATATGGCAGCCGAAAGACTTTACATGTCGGGCGACGGGCAGGCTACCGCGCAGTTGCAGCGTTACCTGCAACAGTTTCCCAACGGAAGTTTTGCCACCAACGCTCACTTTTATCTGGCTGAACTGCTGTACAAAGAGGGAAGTTTTTCGGAAGCCAATGAACATTACTCATTTGTGGCCCGTCAACCCAGCAATATCTTCAGCGAACAGGCACTGTCGAGGGCTTCGGAACTGACATTTAATGCCGGAAACTACGAGCAGGCACTGGAGTTTTTCAATCGGCTGGAGAAAGTTGCAGGCAGCAAGTGGAATCAGCTGAAGGCATATACCGGGCAGATGCGAAGTAATTTTCATCTGAAAAGATACAATGAAGCCATATTAGCTTCCGAAAAAGTGAAAAAATCGGATGTTGCCAACGACGCCTGGATTCGTGAAGCCAATTTTATTTCCGGAAAATCGAATTACCTGACCGGGAACCAGAATGCAGCGCTGGCGCCCCTCAGGTCGGTGGCTGTTGATACCAAACTGGAGCAGGGCGCAGAAGCCAAATTTCTGGTTGCAGAAATTCTGTATAAACAAAACCAAAAGCAACAGGCCGAGGAGGAAATAATGGATTTTATTTCCAAGGGAACGCCATTTCAATTCTGGCTCGGAAAGGGATTTTTGTTGCTCGCAGATGTGTATCTCGATCGGGGCGATGATTTTCAGGCCAAACATACCTTGAAAAGTGTGGTGGAGAATTATGGTGCCGACAATGACGGGGTGAAGGCAGAAGCGGCACGAAAACTGGCTGAAATTGAAGCGCGGGAACAAACCGAACAGCAACGTGCCATCGACAGTTCGTTTCAGTTAAAAATTAATGAAAATTAAAAAGGAATACTATGTTTCTGAAAACAACAAAATACATTCTTTTTTCCGTTTTGGTTGCATCAACAGGTACTGCCATTGCTCAGCGTGACACAACGCTTACACAGGAAGTGGAGGTGGTTAAAGCCTATAAACCTACCATCTCGGATGCCAATAAAATAAGCAGTATGCCACGCATAGAAGATGCTGAGCATG
>CAZCPH010000349.1:0-4089 GCA_964500105.1 uncultured Mariniphaga sp.
TGCACACCGATGCCGAAGTGAGTGCCACATGCGTGCGTATTCCGGTAGCACGGGCACACTCAGAAGCCATCTGGGTGGAAACCGAACAACCACTTTCTGTTGAGCAGGTAAAAACTGCTTTCGAAAAAACCGAAGGATTATCGGTAATTGACAACCCGGCAGAAAAACAATACCCCATGCCGTTGTTTGTATCTGGTAAAGACGATGTATATGTTGGCCGAATCCGCAAAGACATCACCGATCCCAACAGCATAACTTTCTGGTGTGTGGGCGACCAGATAAAAAAAGGTGCAGCGCTGAATGCCGTTCAGATTGCCGAATGGCTGATTAGCGAAGGTGAAGTAAACTAACACTTCCTCAAAATATTTTTAAAAGAAGTTGTCAAAAAAGTACTTTTCCGACAGCTTCTTTTTTATTTTTACACCAATTAAAACAGCGCACAAATCATGGACAACATTGGAAAGGTAGAAGTTAGGCAGCTCAAAATCAACGATTATGAAGACATGTTCAAGTCGTTACAGCAGGCCTATCCCAATTGGCCGGAAGATTACTGGGAGAAAAAAGACATCCGGAAACTGGTAAAAATTTTCCCGGAAGGTCAGTTTGCTGTTGTTGTTGACGATGTTGTTGTTGGTTCAGCTTTGTCCATTATTGTGAAGTACGAGTTGTTTGGAGACGATCATACTTATGAAGAAATCATTGGCAATTACACATTTAACACCCACAATCCGAAAGGAAATACACTTTACGGAATCGATGTTTTCATTCGACCCGAATACCGCGGAATGCGTTTGGGACGAAGGCTTTACGATGCGAGAAAGGAACTGTGTGAAAAGTTAAACCTAAAAGCCGTTGTTTTTGGCGGACGTATTCCAAATTACCACAAATATTCTGCAGAATTATCGCCCAAAGAATACATCAGAAAAGTAAAATACAAAGAAATCCATGATCCAGTTCTGAACTTTCAGATTTCCAATGATTTTCACGTAAAAAAAGTCCTGAAAGGGTACATGCCCGGCGATAAGGAATCGAAAGATTATGCCATTTTGCTTCAGTGGGATAATATTTACTATCAGAAAATTTCAGCCAAAGCCAGCACCTACAAGTCAATAGTGCGTTTAGGCCTCATTCAGTGGCAGATGCGACTCTACAAAAACATTGACGAGCTGTTTACACAAGTGGAATACTTTGTGGATGCAGTGGCCAGCTACAACGGCGACTTTGTGCTTTTCCCCGAATATTTCAATGCGCCGCTTATGGCCGATTACAACCACCTGAGCTATGCAGAAGCCATTCGAAAACTGGCTGAATACACCGATGAAATCCGCGAACGCTTTATGAACCTGGCTATAACATACAACATCAACATTGTTACCGGCAGCTTTCCGCTGGTGAAAGATGAAAAACTTTACAACACCGGCTTTTTATGCCGCAGAAACGGCACTTACGAAACCTACACAAAAATTCATGTAACGCCCGACGAGGTTAAAACATGGGGACTTTCGGGAGGAGATGCCATTGAGGTTTTTGAAACCGACTGCGGCCCCATTGGTGTTTTGATTTGCTACGATGTGGAATTTCCCGAACTCTCCAGAATTCTGGCACAGCAAGGAATGAGCATTCTGTTTGTTCCCTTCCTTACTGACACTCAAAACGGCTATTCGCGGGTAAGGTACTGCGCACGCTCGCGTGCCATTGAAAATGAGTGTTACGTGGCCATTGCCGGTTCGGTGGGTAATTTGCCAAAGGTTGAAAACATGGACATTCAGTTTGCCCAGTCGGTTGTATTTACACCAAGCGATTTTTCTTTCCCGGCCAACGGAATAAAAGCAGAAGCTACGGCCAATACCGAAATGATTCTCGTGGCTGATGTGGACCTCGATCTGTTAAAAGAGCTGCACAACTTCGGATCTGTGCGAAACCTGAAAGACCGCCGTACCGATTTATATTCGGTCTGTTTAAATGCGGACAAAATTTCGCCAAATACCAAAAGAATCTGAAAACCGAATACGATTTTTTCGTTTATTCCTCCTCGTCCCAGGTAATGTCGTACAAATAATCATTAAACGGAAAACGCTGAGAATGAATCACTTTTACTTCATCGTACAAAATCTTCTTTAGCTCTTCAACGTTTTCTTTGGTTTTTGCAGAAATAAAAACTGCCGGCAAGTTATTCTTCGCCATCCACGAATTTTTCCATTCATCTAAAGTGAAATTTTCCCTTGTTTTTGGAGACAAATCGTCTTCGTCTTTCTGAACATGAGTGAATGCATCGATTTTATTGAAAACGTAAATGTTCGGTTTGTTGCCCGAATCAATTTCTTTTAAGGTATTGTTCACGGTTTCAATCTGTTCCTCAAATCCCTGATGTGAAATATCCACCACATGCACCAGGATGTCAGCTTCACGAACTTCGTCGAGCGTTGACTTAAACGACTCCACCAGATCGTGAGGCAGTTTTCGGATAAAACCAACAGTATCGGCCAGCAAAAACGGAAGATTTACCACAACTACCTTTCTCACCGTGGTATCAAGTGTTGCAAAAAGCTTATTCTCGGCAAATACATCCGATTTGGAAAGCAAATTCATAAGGGTTGACTTGCCCACGTTGGTATATCCAACCAACGCCACCCGAACCAGTTTCCCCCGGTTTTTTCGCTGGGTAGCCTTTTGCTTGTCAATTTTTTTGAGTTGTTCTTTCAACCGCGCTATTTTATCGAGAATAATCCTGCGGTCGGTTTCTATCTGGGTTTCACCCGGCCCACGTAACCCAATACCACCACGCTGCCGTTCGAGGTGCGTCCACATGCGTGTCAGCCTCGGAAGCAGATACTGGTACTGGGCCAGCTCTACCTGTGTTTTGGCATGTGCCGTTTTGGCACGCCGGGCAAAAATGTCAAGAATCAGGTTGGTTCGATCGAGAACCTTACATTCCAACCGGCGCTCAATGTTTCGCAACTGAGTAGGAGTAAGCTCATCGTCAAAAATTACCGTATCGGCTTCCACTACCTTTATGTAATTGCCAATTTCTTCCAGCTTACCGGGACCGACAAATGTTGAAACGTTTGGAACATCAAGTTTCTGAGTGAATTTCTTTAATACCTGTGCACCGGCTGTATCGGCCAGGAATTCCAATTCTTCAAGGTACTCCATAGCCTGATTTTCTTCCTGGTTGTTGTAAATCAATCCAACAAGAACAGCTTTTTCGGTTTGCGGAGCAGTTTCTATCATATAAATCGATTAATTAAACAATACTTTACTTTGGCAAAGTTTCAGTTAAGGTCACAAAAAACTCCTGACCCCAAAACGGGACCAGGAGTCTTTTACTATTTTTTCTTTTCTCTACTGTAATACAAAATTAATTGGAACAGTGTAGGATACACGAACCGGTTTTCCGCGTTGTTTACCCGGTTTCCATTTTGGAAGTGTATTTACTACACGCAACGCTTCTTTGTCAAGCGATGGGTCAACACCTCTGGCAATGCGGGCGTCGGTAATTGAACCGTCGGTATTAACAACAAACGTAACATAAACACGTCCCTGGATTCCGTTTTCCTGTGCAATAACCGGATACTTAATGGCATTGGCAATAAACTGCCTCAAAGCCAATTCTCCTCCCGGAAATTCCGGCATATCTTCAACAATGAAGAAAACCTGGGTATCTTCTTCCTCTTCTTCTTCCTGTGTAGAAATAACCGGCGCCACATCAATTACCATATCGTCGGTAACATCCGTTTCTTCAATGAACAGTTCGTCTTCAATTTCCACGTCGTCATCCACAATATTCAACACCTCAACAACCTGCGGTGGTGGTGGCGGTGGTGGTGGCTGAACTTCCTGTTCGCGTGTAATCGGAATAATTTCTTCTTCAACTGCCTGCATTTCAACCTGCCCTAAAGAATCGACTTTTTTTGGCGAGGTTTTATACTCAAAAGCAGCAAAAACAACTCCTAATGCAATTACCAAACCTAACATCAGGAAAAGGTTCCTTTTGTTTTCCAGGTCTGCTTTTGGTGATTTTTTTACTTCCATAGTACTTGTTTTTATTAGTTTCTTCTAAAATTTCTATGCCACATTAAAGTGGGCTAA
>CAZCPH010000350.1:0-4060 GCA_964500105.1 uncultured Mariniphaga sp.
AATAATGTCCATGTATTTTTTACCATTCAGAAAATCGGAAAGAACGTCGTGCAGATTTCCCCCGCCGTTGAAACGGGTGTCAACTACGAGCGCTTCGGCCGAAATGTGTTTTCCCAGCGCTTCTTCGTAAACCGTTCTCATGCTGGCGTCGTTCATACCGCGAACATGCACATACCCAAGCTTTCCTTCTGAAAGTTTTTCAACCTCTTCTCTTCGCGATTCCACCCAGCGCTGGTACAACAGCTCATTTTCTTCGCTCTGCGAAACCGGCTTGATTACCTCCTGCCAGCGCTTCTGTGTTTCAGGGTTATACAAATCCAGCAACACGTTTTTCTTTTCTTTCCGGTTTAAAAACTGGTAAAAATCAACCGATGTTGTAAGCTCATTGCCATCAATTTTTTCCAGAATATTACCAGCTTTAATTTTTGAAGCCGCCCGGTCAGCCGGTCCTTTTTTCAGTACTTCGGCAATTTTTAACCCGTTGTCTTTGTAACTGTAATCGAAAAGCAAACCCAGGGAAGTGGTCTGATCGCCGCCTTCTGCCCGGTGACCATATCTTCCTCCGGTATGCGATGCATTGAGTTCTCCCAGCATTTCGCTTAAAAATTCAGCATAATCGTAATTGTTTTTGATGTGAGGAAGGAATTTTTTGTATTCAGAATAATAAAAATCCCAGTCAACTCCCTGCAAATCTTCCACATAAAATTTTTCGCGAACCTGCCTCCAGCAGTGCTCAAAAATGTAGGAACGTTCGCGATCGGTTTGCAGTACCATTTCACCGGAAGTTTTTACGGGCGTACTTTTCCCATCGGCAACATCAACTTTCATGGGTTTTCCATCGGCCAAAACAAAAATGAATTTTCCGTCGTCAGAAAGCTCCATGGAAGTTCGGCCGGCATTGATTTTTGAAAAAAGTTTGGTCTCCTTTGTTTTTAAATCGGTAACCCAAAGGTTATTTTTTTCTTCGAAACTGGTGAGGTAGAAAAGCTTGTCGCCCTCTTTCGACAACAACCAGTCATTCAGGTCTGAAGTGTGCACAGTCAGCTGTTTTTTCCGATCCTCTAAATTTTCCCAGTCAAATTTTAAATCTTCAACTTTCTCTTCTTCCTCCTCTTTTTCAGCTTCATCTTTTTTCTTTTTGTCTTTTTTATCTTTTTCTGAATCAGCATCTTTTCCGGCATTTTCTTTTTCCTTTTCTTTCAGTTCTTTGACCAGTTCGGCTTCTTCTTTGGTTAAGTTGAATTCGTCGAAAGCTTCCCGGGTGAAAAAGAGACCAAAAATATCTCCGCTGCTTGACCTTCCCTGCTCTGTTTTGTTCCCCTGGCGGGTAGAGCCGTATATTACCATTTTCCCGTCCATTTCCCATTTCGGACCTACTTCTGCGTAGCCACTTTGAGTGAGGTTTTTAATTTCTCCATTTCCGGAAACACTGACTAAACCGACTTCACGCTGAAATATATTCTCTTTCGGACCAAAACTCACCAGCAGCCACTTGCTGTCGGGCGACCAGGTAAAGTATTGGTCGCCATCGGAATAGGAATAATTATGCTCGGGTGGTAAAACAACTCTCGACTGTTTTGTTTCGAGATTAATGACTTTCAGTGTTGTCCGGTTTTCGAGATAAGCCACCTCTTTTCCGTCGGGCGAATATTCAGGCTGAAATTCCTCGGCAATGGTGGCCGTCACGGTTTCGTCTTTTAAAATGGTTGACATGAAAAAATAAGTTTCTTCCTTACGAACCAGCGATTTGGTGTAGATATTCCAACTGCTGTCGGTTTCCGCGGCATAAATCAGCGATTTCCCGTCGGGACTGAAACTGACATTTCGCTCCTGGCGTGCTGTGTTCGTAATTCGTTTTGTGGTGCCGTGTTCAATACTACTCACAAAAATTTCCCCCCTAAAAACATAGGCAAATTCTTTTCCGTTCGGAGATAATCTTGCTTCGGTAAAATTGCTTACCGGAACCGGTTTGGGAAGATTGCCCCTGCCATCGTAGCCCATCTGAATCTCAACTTTTTCAGGCTGTTCGCCTTCCTTTAAGGTGTAAATTTCTCCATCATAGCTAAAACAGAGGGTATTATTTTTCGATTTGGTCAGGAACCGGACCGGATGATTTTTGAAACTGGTGATGGCCACATTTTCTTCGGGATTGCTTAAAGAACTTTGATGCACATTAAATGAACCACTTTCTTCACTTAAAAAGTAAAACTTATCGTTGTCGATAAAAACAGGATTGCGGTCTTCGCCTTCAAATTTAGATAATTGCCGGTACGATTTGTTTTCCATATCGTAAACCCAGACATCCCGTGTTACTGCCGATTTGTGATGTTTTCTCCATTCGCTTTCATATCCTTTCTGGTCATGAAAAATAAGTTTTGTGCCATCGGGGCTAAACGTGGCATCTTGTGCAGGCGAAGTCAGAATTTGGTTTACCCTGCCCCCGGTTACCGGAACACTGTATAGTTCGGGCATTACACCGGTTGGAAACTGTACATTTGTATGCAAATCCTGCCGGATTCCCGTAAAAACAATCTCAGCATCGTCGTTGGTAAAACTGCTTGGTTTTTCGTTGGTTGAATGAAATGTCAACCGCGTTGCCTCGCCACCGGAAGCGGGCATCACAAAAACATCGAAATTTCCGAAACGGTCGGATGCAAAAGCAATGTGTTCGCCGTCGTTGCTCCAGACCGGCGAAAACTCATAGCCTTCGCTTATGGTAACAGGAATGGCTGTTCCGCCGGTTGAAGGAACTTTATAAATATCGCCCTTATAGTTAAAAAGAATTGTTGTTCCATCTGGCGAAATAGCCGGATACCTTAACCAAAGCGGATTTTGCTGTGCAAAACTTACTAAACCGGAAAAAAGAAATGCCAAAATACCGGCGTATAATTTTTTGTTCATAGCTGAAATGTTTAACTGGTAATACTATCCAAATAAAATTTAAATTTTAATTTGCTGAATAAGTTACGTTTTTTTGGGTTTTATTACGAATAAAACTTATTTGTATTTCAAAAATGGAACAGAAAAATAATGCTATAAATCTTCTACAAACTTTTCCGGCGTAAAATTGTATCAAAAACTCATTTCAATTTATGCAGAAATATCGTCGGTGTACTTCGAAATACAGATTACTCCTTTTTGTAAATACCACAATTAAAAAATTTCCATATCTTCAACCCCTGAAAAATATTTTAACCTAAATCGACAAAAATGAGAAGAGTCGTTTCCTCCGTGTTTGTTTTGTTAATCCTTACCTTTTCAGTTTTCGGACAATCCTTTCCAGTGCATTTGAACTCCGTCGGATTTTTGCCGGAATACAAAAAAACGGCAGTTATCCCCCACCAATGCGAAACGTTTAAAGTGGTGAATGCCGAAAACGGTAAAGAAGTTCACTCAGGGAAAACATCTGGTCCGGAATTTCAGAAAGATGTTGACCAAAATGTGTGGACTGCAGATTTTTCAGCATTGAAAAACCCTGGAAAATATTACCTTGAAGTTCCGGGCGTGGGCAAATCCACCGAATTTGAAATTGCAGATGACGTATTCCGGTTTGCCACCAAAACAAGCTACCGTGCCTTTTATTTGTGGCGTTGCGGTATGGCAGTACGAGGTGAATATGGTGGAAACGTGTATGAAACCGAAGTCTGTCACCTGAATGACGGATATGAAGATTACCTTGGCAATCCCGGCTCACAGCGCGACGCTACCGGCGGTTGGCACGATGCCGGCGACCACGGCAAATACATTGTAAATGCCGGAGTTACCCTCGGTGTGCTTTTTTATGCCTGGGACCATTTCAAAGAAAATCTGGAAAAAATTGATTACGAGTTGCCCGAAACAGCTCCCGGCTTTCCTGAATTTCTGAAAGAGCTGAAATGGGAGACCGACTGGATTCTGAAAATGCAGTACCCCGACGGCTCTGGCAGGGTTTCGCACAAACTCACCCGTACCAGCTTTTCCGGGTTCATTATGCCGCAGGACGACCATGAAAAAAGGTATTTCACAGAATGGAGTTCGGCTGCCACTGCTGACTTTGTAGCCATGATGGCCATGGCTGCCC
>CAZCPH010000351.1:0-4056 GCA_964500105.1 uncultured Mariniphaga sp.
ATGCATATCAACTCAAGTTGGCTGCAAAATGGGTTGCCTGTTTTGTTTTACCGCCAAACAGGGTTTTCAGGGACAGCTTACCGCCGGCGAAATTGTTAACCAGGTAAAAAGCATCGAAGAAGCCGGACAGGTTTCCAACATCGTTTACATGGGTATGGGCGAACCGTTCGACAACCTCGACGAGGTGCTGAAAAGCCTCGAGATTCTAACTGCCGACTGGGGTTTTGTCATGAGTCCGCGCCGCATTACCGTTTCCACAATTGGCATTATTCCCGGGATGCTCACTTTTCTCGAAAAAAGCGAAGCCCACCTGGCTGTGAGTCTGCACACACCGTTTAATGACGAACGCCAAAAACTAATGCCGGTACAAGTAGCATACCCCATTGATGAAGTAGTGAATGAAATAAAAAGCTGGGATTTTGGCCGGCAACGGCGCGTATCTTTTGAATACATTTTGTTTGAAGGCTTGAACGATTCGCCCCGGCATGTGAAAGAACTAGCCCGTTTACTTAGCGGGCTCAAATGCCGCATCAACCTCATCCGGTTTCACCCGGTGCCGGGCACACCGTTGAAAAGTCCGGGAGAAGAAACCATTCAGCGATTTAAGGAACTGCTTAATCAAAAGGGAATTTTAACCACCATCCGGGCTTCACGTGGTCAGGATATTTATGCGGCGTGCGGGTTACTTTCTACGAAGGAATTGAGTGGGGCTTAACGGAAATAAAATTTTACTGGTCAATCAATTGATTAATTGCTGTTATTAAACTTTTTGCTTTGGGAAGCATTTCTTCTACCATTTTCTTTTTGTAGCTGATAAAATCATCATAATCACCGGTAATTCTGTCGTTGAAAATTTGATTGTAAAACCGGGCATTTTCTGTTGAAAGTTTACCATTAACCACAAAATGCAGTCCCGGCATTTGTTTAACCCCGGAGTGAGAATGTGCTGAAATACGGTTTTTTACGAGTAGTGCAATAACTGCGTAATAGCAGGCATAATAAATCCGGTTAACAGCAGCATTGAAAAAATTATTTTCTATTAGAGTTTGTGCTTCAAGTAATGTTTCATTTGCTCTCTCTAAACGGTAAACCACCAATGCATCAATGCTTTTCTGATCAAGTTCATGCTTTTTCATCTCATTAAAATTGTTAATCTTTAATGGTATTCGATGTAAATCCAATGTCCCGATAGCTATCGGGATTAATCGTGCTCTTGTGTGAATAAATTTTATTCATGGTCGTTTCATAACTCAATACCTTCGTTTAAAACATTTATGTAAAACGGAGTTTTATATGGACGATTTTCCCATTGTTTCCTTGTGTAAATTACCGGGCTGATTAAAATTCGATATTCAAGTTCAATGTCGTACAAAGCATTAAAAATTTGGGCTTTAAGTTTTACAGGAATTTGTTTTTGTTCGATGAGGATAAGAATATCAACATCGGAGTTTTCACTGGAATCTCCCCGTGCTTCAGAACCATACAGAATAACTTTTGCTCCCGGAACAATTTCCTGAAGCACGTTTTTGATCTTACTAATTATATCTTGCCGATTCATCATTTTTTATTCAAAAATACAACCTTCCATTCACACATCCAAGTTTTTCATTTATAGGATATTTCACATCATCAACTTCTCCACGTAAATATCCTGAAAATCCGGATTTGCTTCCAGATTGATGTGTGAAGTTTTTTCCAGAATATGTTGAACGGATGAATCATTTTCGAACAGAAACATTTTGGCGCCGATGAGCGCTGTGTTTCCCATTTTTACGATTTTTTCTTCGGAAGTTTCGATTAATCCGGTTTGAATCACATTTTTCAGATTCAGGAAGTTTCCGAAACCACCGGCAATAAATACGTTTTCAACTTCATTAAAAGAAATTTTGAATTGATTTAGCAGAATCTGTAATCCGGCTGCAATAGCAGCTTTGGCCAGCTGAAATTCGCGTATATCCTGCTGGGTGAGGAAAATATTTTTTGTAAGTTCGATTTTTTCTTCACCCGAGTTGATTTCGCCAAACATCCCGATTTTTTCGTGCTGAAGCAAAACAGCCATGGCGTCGATGAGGCCGCTGCCGCAAATTCCTTTGGCCGGCACATTTCCAATAACATGGCAGTTCATTTTTTCACTTTCAAGCTGGATTGAAGAAACAGCGCCGGTAACAGCCCGCATGCCCTGGCTGATTTTTGCTCCTTCAAACGCGGGACCGGCAGCAGTGGAGGCACAAATAATTCTGTCGCGGTTTCCCAGCACAATTTCGCCGTTGGTACCCAAATCGATGAGGATGGTGTAATTTTCACTTTCAGCCATGTTTGTGGCGGCAATTCCGGCCAGGATGTCGCTGCCCACAAAACTGCCAATGGAAGGATAGAACCTGATTTCAGTATTGCGGGATAATTTCCATTTCAATTTTTCAGGTAAAAATTTCTGCATTCCCAAATCGGGCGATTCAAAAGGATAAAATGAAAGCGGCTGCACATTCAACCCCGAAAAAACATGATGCATAACCGTGTTGCCCACCAAAACCACTTTTGAGATTTCAACCCGATGTTTTTCAAGAATATTTTGAATCAGTTTTCCAGTTTTTTCACGAATGAGTTGCTGCATTTCCGGTTGTTTCCCGTCAAGGCAACTTTGGATGCGCGAAATCAGGTCGGCTCCGAATTTAACCTGCGGATTAACTGCGGTTGCTGCATCCAGCAAACGACCGGTTTTCAAATCGAGCAACTGGGCCACCAGTGTTGTTGTTCCCACATCAACTGCAATTCCGAAACCATCTTTTGGATTAAAACTGAAGGTGGAGTTATCTGCCAGAATAATGTCTTCGAACTGTGCAATTTCAATCGTAATATCTGATTCGGCTCTGCAAAAACAGGCCAGCCGCCAGTCTTTCCCCAGATTCAGTTTATCGAGTTTTTGCTGCTGAGCGGCATCTGCCTGCAGTTCACCCTGCAACAGTTTTACTTTGCAGCGTCCGCACGTGCCTTTTCCGCCACAGGGAAACTCTACACCAAATTCATGTAAGACATCGATTAACGGGGTACCCGGATTAACGGAAATCAGTTTTCCCAGAGGTTGGAGCGAGATTTTTACCTTTTTTGACATGATTAATTCAAATCTGAAAACGTTCATTTGGCAAGTCCACTTTCCAAATTTAACCAAATTTGGTAAGCCAGCATCCCGAATTTGCATTTTTGCGTATTCCCAAAATTTTTGCTCCTGTAAAGATTGAGTTAGATTTTTTAACAGCCCGTTTGTTGCCTGATGTGCAAACAATTTATAATTTGGCAGCCTGTTAGCGGAAGAGAATGTGAGAATTGAGATATGAGATTAAAAAAAAGAATTGTATTGCTTTTTATTTTTCCGGTATTTTTCGCCTGCAGCAAGCTAACGGTTGAAAAACCGGCAGTTTTGGTTCAGGAAGATAAAATGATTGACATGCTGATGGATATCCATCTGGCTGAAGCTACATTTAATACACGGCGGCATCGTGACTCGCTGGTGATGAAAAGCAGCTCGGCCGATTTTTATTATTCCATTCTCGAAAAACATCAGGTTCCTGATTCGGTTTTTGAACAGTCATTTGTTTTTTATGCCAGCCAGCCGCGAAAATTTGAAAAAATGTACCGGCAGGCCATGAACAAGCTGAACGAAATGGAACAGGAGTATTCGGGCAGAAAAACTGAACCACAGGAACTTGAACTTCAGCGAAACCAATAGTGAGAAAAATTTCTGCCACCTGGATATTCCCCGGAAACCAATCTCCCTTAAAAAACGGCATTTTAATTTGCGATGATGATGGCACTGTTATCGACTTGATTGATACCGGCGGGCAACTTCGCGAGCAGGCCGGCATGGAATTTTATTCCGGCATTTTGGTCCCTGGTTTTGTAAATGCACATTGCCATCTCGAACTTTCGCATCTGAAGGGCAAAATTCCTGAAAAAACCGGGCTTGGTTGTTTTCTGGGTTTTATAAACAAACTTCGCAATCAGGAAGAGGATCCGGAGATGGCAATGGAAAGAGCTGATTTTCAGATGTGGAGCTCGGGA
>CAZCPH010000352.1:0-3299 GCA_964500105.1 uncultured Mariniphaga sp.
AAGGGAAGGTGTAATGAACCGTATTGAATACAAACCGGTTGATGTTGTTTCAGGAGTTCTGATTTACAGGTTAATGCTTGATGACAATATCAATGCCGGCAGATTGATCTACAAGGAATAATGTCCGTCTGAGAAGGGGGAGTTCTTTTGAATAAATTAGTATTAGTGTCCGATATTTGTGAATTCAGGGGACAAAACCTTCTTGAATAAACAAGAGGCTGGCTCAGAGGAGTCCAGCCTTTTTTGTGTTTAACGAATTGATGAATTTACTTTTTTATTACCTTTTCCCTGAAAATCTGTTTGTTGTTTTCAAAAACCACCACATAAACTCCGGGAGCATTTTCCGATAAATCTATAGTGGTTACTTCTGATAATATGCGGCCGGATTTCACTTTGCTGCCATTTACATGATAAACAGTGTAAAAATCGCCGGGGAAAGCTGCATTCAGCTTCAAAATCAATTCTTTAGATACCGGATTTGGATACAATTCCGGGCCAAAGAAGTCTCCGGCTACCGGTTTGTTTCCGGTTGTCAGAACAGATGCCTGCGGCGCAACTTCAAACAACACGGAAAAATCCTTCACTTCTCCCTCGAAATAACTGTCGCAGGCCGAAGGTGCTGTGTTGTTGCGCATTGCGATTCGCATTCTTGTGTTTCCTTTTGCATAGGAAGGAATAGTGATGCCCGAAGTTACCGTTCCTTTTTTGTTGTTTATGACCAGCAGAGTTTCATCGGTGTCGTCAAAATCGCCGTCGCTGTTTAAATCTGCCCAAATCCTCCAGAAATTGCGGTTTGCCGGATTTTTCGGACTGAGTGTTACGGAATAGTATTGCCCGGGAGTCATTGACACTGCGTCGGATGACAGGGTGTAGCCGCTGCCTGCAGCAGAATTGTTCAGTACCTCACCTATAGTTATTTGCTGAATGTAATCCGATGAACTGTTGACAGCAACCGGCGTACAATAATCTTCGGGAATGGTTTCTGTTACTGTAATGTAACTGGTTTTAACCATTTCCGAAGTTTCAAACCCCTCCTTTGAAACCACCAGGCTGACCTGGAATTCACCGGAAGTGTGGTAGGTAATCAAAGGATTCGGGTCTGAACTTCTGTCGGGTGTTCCTCCGGGAAATTCCCAGAGCCATGAGGTGGGTTCATTTGAGGACAAGTCGGTAAACTGAATGGTTGCGCCGGGCTCAACCTGTGTGCTGCTGGCTGAAAAACCGGCAACAGGAGGTTGGGGTAAAGCCTCCTCAATCTGAAGGGTATAATCTTTTACATCTCCGTTCGCAAAGGTTTCACAGGCTGTTGGTAGAGCGTCTCTTTTCATGGAAATACGCATCCGGGTGGAACCGGTAACACCTTGCTGAACGGTGAAGGATCCTGTTACCTCTCCTTTGCTGCGCGGACTGGTATAAACAAGTTCTCCGGCATCTTCAAAATCGGTGTCGCCGTTGTAATCAATCCATATTCTCCAGTACTGATACTGCCAGCGCTTTGAGAAACCGGGTATGAGACTGAAGTTTACACTTTTTGCTGCTTCAGCTGCGAAGGTAACTGTACCGGTAAAGTCCTGGTAACCGGCAGCACCGGTTGATCCCGACTGATGGGTTTGGCCATTCTGAACAACAGATGCAATCCATTCTTCGGTACCATTGCCTGATGATGTGCAGTATTCCAAAATGGGTTCATTAACAGTTATGAATTGTTCAATCGTTTTTGTATCTGAACCTCCGGCATTGGATACGGTTAATTTGACTCCGTATTTCCCGGGGATGTTGTATCTGACTGCCGGATTTTTTTGGGTTGAAGTTGCCGGTGTTCCGCCTTCGAACTGCCACAACCACGATTCAGGGGTATTGGCAGATAAATCTTCAAACGGAACGGTTTCGCCTTCTGTGAGAACAGTAACAGCTGCTGTAAAATCTGCCTGGGGTGCAGCACTTTTTTCGGTCCAGGTGTAGGTGGTGGCAGCCGTTGTTCTGTTGCCGGATTCATCTGTGGCAACATAAGTAAAAGTCTGGCTTCTTTCTTCGCCATTTTGAACAATTTCACCCGGAGTGCATGTTGTCGTGGTTTCACCACATTCATCGATGGCTGTTACCTCTGAATCGCAGGTTGGCAATTCCGGATTGATTCCCAGATATTGACTGACCGGAACTTTGACCAGCACCGGGGAAATCAGGTCTTCGGTCCAGGTGTAGGTTACTGAGGCAGATACCGTATTGCCGCAATTGTCGGTTGCTGTATAGGTGAAGGTCTGGCTTTTTTCGCAGCCATTTGCTTTGATTTCACCAGGTGTGCAGATAACAGTTGCTTCACTGCAGCCGTTTATGGCTTTTACTTCTGCAGCACAATCCGGAAGCTCCGGATTTATACCCAGGTATTTACTGCCCGGGACATTTGTCAATGTAAGAACAGGAGTTAAATTCAAACAATTTCCGTATTCATCCAGCGGTCCGAGGGTCGGATCAGAGTCGTCTCCGTCGGGCTCATCGGGACAATCGCAGGTTTCCGGTTTTTCACCCAAACCCCACCAGTAATATCCGTCGCCGTCTTTATCTTCACAAATGACTTCGTAATTTTTTATGTGACTTGTTACTGGAGTTTTAAGACCATATGTTGATACAATATTTGCTATTGGAGTTTCGACATAAACAAAGCCATCATCGCCAAAATCATCTCCCCAGCTGTTTTTATAAATCCAGACTATTTTGCCAATCAGGGGATCGTTTGATGAAATGGTCATCCAGTACCTTTGTAAGTTTAAATCTCTGTAAAAGAATGTGTCTCCTTCTTCCACTACTTTATATCCAACCAACACCATAGCATGTGCCCAGTCTCTTAGTGCGCTGCTTAACGGACCAAATTCAATAAGCATCGATTTTAAAACATCCTCTGAATTCGGATATGCCAAGGTTCCAAAATCTACTTTGCCGCCAATTTTTATCAGGTCAGCTGCAGAACTTTTATTTTCACAAGGCTCATCTGCAGCGGCATAAGGAAAAGCACTTTCATCCAATATTCCCTGTTCTGCTATATAATTTAATGCTTTGTAAGGATATCCTCCATAGCAATCGCCTGCTTCGCTGCACGACAATAGTTGCTGTTCAGATAAATTGAGATTGATTTGCTGGTTGAAATAGAGGTTTACCATTGCCTCGGTTGCTCCGGCGGCTGCAAAGGCCCAGCACGAACCGCAAAGTCCCTGGTCGGCAATCGGGCTGATCCAGTTTTTTCCGTGCCGGTTCCGCCAGTCAAATTCATTTACATACGGGCTGGCCGTTGCTGATTTTAATGA
>CAZCPH010000352.1:3309-4055 GCA_964500105.1 uncultured Mariniphaga sp.
CAGAATCTGATGTACTTGCAGAAATAACACCCCCTGCGTAATATTCAAACCCGGCAGGGAATGTGCTTTGTCCGAAAAGTTGTTTTTTCTCTTCGTAGGTTAATTCGGCCACAGAAGTGTACCCGGCAACCCATTTTTTTCCTTTCGCCCTGATGTTTTTATTGATTTTATTGATTTTCTCCTCGTTTTGAGCTTGCTTTTTTTCTCTTTTTACCTGGTTGATTTTAACCGACGGATCCAACTGTGTGGAGAATACCAGGTTGTTGAGTTGCATAGTTGCATTCTGTATCTCAATTTTTACCGAATGGGCTTTTATTCCCTCCAGAACAGCTGTTTCTTCGCATAATTCATCTATCGACCACGACAGTTCGTCTTCGAGCAGTGCATACCCTTCATAAATCAGATGTTCCTGAAAATTGTTATCCACCAGCAGCAACCTGACCAGACTTTCCTCGTTTTCAAGCTGAATTTCTGCTGTAACTGCCAGACCGTAAATTTTGGTTCCATTCTTTTTAAATGGAAAAATTTCGGTGGAAGAGGAGAAGGTTTCATTCACTTCAACCATTTCGGATTTCGGCCCTGTCATTTTAAACCGTGCGTTTTGGTTTTGGGCAATGAGTGGGTGGGTAAGGAAAACCAATGTGAGGAAAACACCGTAAAAAGTAAATTTTTTCATCATAATCTGCAATTGAAATAATGGTTCTGCATTGATTTTATCAGAGAAGAGTCTTTCCATCTGATAAAAA
>CAZCPH010000353.1:0-4040 GCA_964500105.1 uncultured Mariniphaga sp.
TGGAAGCTTTTCGTTGTCCGCGTTCAATTTTACTTAAAATGGCTTGGTCGGTATCGAGAAAACCCGCCACAATACGAAGTGGTAATCCTTTCTCTTCTCTTTTTTGCCTGATGATATCTCCCAGCGATTCCATTTTTTTTTGAATAAAATTATTTTGACATATTTTGTCAAAAATACGATTTTTATTCTCAAAAATCAAAACAAAAAAGGGAGATTTTTTCAGAATTTTATGAACAGAAAGGAAACTTAATCAGCAGGTGAACGAAAAGTCACCCGCTGGTTCTTAAATCTATTTCAAAAGATTTCTTAGCCCCTCACCTATTTTGTTCAGGTTATCTTTGGTTGATTTCTTTACTTCTTCGGTAATCACTTTCCGGGCATCTTCCAAATCTATTTTCACCTCAGGTTTTCCAACGGGACCGTTTAACACAACCGAAGCCGGAATAAGCTGAATGCGCTCCTGTCCGGGCAACACATTCAGAATATTCTGAATATCATTACCAAAAGCATCGCGTTGCACAACAAAATCGAGGCGCATGTCGATCAGGTTTTCGGGATTCAGGTTTCCGGTTATGGTTGTTTCCTGTCCTGCAACCCGGGTGGTGAACGGTTTCAATTGAATGGTTCCGTCCACAACTTCCACAAAAGCGCGAAAATCATCAATCTTAACTTCTTTCAACCGCTCAGGTTTAAGAATTCCCTTCAACTGGTTAAATATGGGTGAATCGAGAATTTGCAGGTTTTCAGTGCTAAACAGTCCGCTTCCGTCGATTGATGTAGCCAGAAGACCGAAACCCTGATTAAGCTGTCCGTTTACTTTCAGGCTGGTATTGAATTTCCCCTGGCTATGTCGTGCAATGGGAATCATCCGCTGCACACTCGTCAGTGTTTTATAGGCCTGCGGAATGTCAATTTTCACCAGGTCGAATCCAAAATCGAACAACGGTTTGTTGTCCGGAGTATTTTCATACGATCCTGTAAGTTTCAGTTCGCCGTCGAGCAAGCGCATATTCAGGCCATCGAGTACCAGTTTTCCGTTGCGTGCTGTTATCAGCCCGTTCACATCGGTAATGGGCAACCGCTCAAAAATCACACGCCGGATGTTTGACTGAAATGTAAAGTCGATGTTTTTGGGCACATCGAAAACCAGAACTTCTTCGACTTGTTTCGTTGTATCAGCAGCGGAAGTAGTTTGCACCTGCGCTTCCGGGTTTTCCTGCACAACCTGAAGGCGAAGCAGTTCATTCAGATTTACCTGCGAAGAATTCAGCTGGATGTTGCCAGCCAACGTGCCGTCTTTCAGCACATAATTCAGGTAATTGGTAACCCTTCCGGCCAGCCTAAAATCGCTTTGTCCTATGTTTACATTCAAACCGCTTAAAGTAACAGCCTGCGGGGTAAAATCCATTTTACCTTCGGGAATTAAAATCCGCTGGGTAAGCGACGGCGATTCATACACAAAGCGACTCAGCAACACAGTACCGTTCGACTGAATTCTGTCGTATTGCTCGTTTTCTATGGCTGAATAGTTTCCTTTTACCTTCAGGTTGGCATCGATTATTCCGGCAATGTTCACACTGTCGAGCGGCAATGCATCTTTCAGTTCATCGAAATTGACTTTTCCAACAAACTGCCCGTCAAATGCCAGGTCCGACATCAGATTTTTCAAAACCAGCGATAAGTCCACCGGACTGTTTTTCACTTCAGCATGGGCATCTTTTATGCTGATTTCAGTCAAATCGAGCACACCCTGCGGTTTTAAAATACTCACATCGGCCGAAATGTTTTTAATTTCTTCGGGCAAGTCGGCATAATGAACATTTCCATTGGCAACATCCACTTTCAGGTTAAAAGCCGGATAATCTTCACCGAAGTAATAACCATTCAGTGTTCCCGCAACGGTTGCCGTGCCACTGGTCTGAATGTCTTTCAGATACGCTTCGTAATCGGGCGGTACAAGGGCAAGAAAATTGTCGAATCCCGATTCTTTGGTCTGCAGCCTCAGGTCGAAAAACATACTGTCGTTTGGCATCTGAATTAGGCCGAGTACTTCCAGCGGAAGGCGGTTAATCAGCAGTTCGTTTTCCTGAATTTCGATATTCATTTTGTCGTAATCCACATTCAGCACCGTACGGGTTTCCACAGTGGTGTTGTTGATATAATTTATACTGTCGTAATCCAGAAAAAAGCGGGCAGCAGTACCTTCTGCCAGCAATTGTGCAGCTGTTCCGTACATTTCTCCGGAAATATTGATGTCGATGTCGTCGAGACCAAGCAGCATGTTAATTTCGCGGTCGTCGTAAACAAAACTGGCGTCGGCAATTTCAATTTTTTCGAGCTGAAGCACAAGGCCGTCTTCATTATCGGCAGGCTCAGTAATTTCTTCTTCAGCAGCTTCGTCCGAAGCCAAAACGAGATCCCAGTTAACATTTCCGGTTGGCCCAACTACCAGTTTCAGTACCGGACGGTCGAGAATAATTTCTTCGATACCGATATTCTCTTTGTTGAACAACTGGCGAAGAGGCGTTTTTGTCTGCAACGACGGAACAGTTAACAGGGTGTCATTTTGAAATTCGCCCTTTCCGGTAATTCTTACATCGGTTAGATCAAGCGAAACCATTGGAAAACTGCGCAACAGCGACAATTTTAGGTCAGCAAACTCCACTTCGGCATTTACATTTTTATTGATGGTGGTTTTTACTTTTTCAACCAATGTTTGTTTAAAAAATAACGGAATGGCAGCCAACGCAGCTACCAGTAACGCTAAAACTATTCCAATAATGATGAGTATTTTTTTCATATTCTTATTATGTTTCTATATAAACGGTAGTAATGTTCCAAAATGATGCCATGTTTCAAAATTAAAGAAATCCGGATAATTTTGATGGGAACAAGTGTTAAAGTGTGATAATCTTCATTTATCGGGTTACAATTTCAAACCTTCAATTCTGCCGAAATGTTTAGCGTTAAGTGTAGCTAATTTTAATCCGTTGGAAATTGCACAAGAAGCTATCAATAAATCAGGAGTATCAAGACAAATCACTGAATTCTCCATTGATTCATTTTTTTTCTGTTTTCTTAAAATAGCTTGAATTGCGAGTCAGACATTGCAGAACTTTCCAACAGAAACTTTTGAAATTCAGATTTTTCAATCTCTATTTTTCCGGTTTCTGCATCATTCAATTCAGCTTTTATCCTCTTTCTTTGATGGGCAGACAATTTTTTTAAAATCTGAATTAGTTCGATATTAAAATCAACTGTCAGTTGCATAATTGCAATTTTATACAAATTCATTAAAATACTTTTAAAAATTGTCCAATAATTTTCTCCTAAGAAGCTGCAGCGCCGTTTGGCTTGAACGAATGATATTCCGGTCGCGGTTATCGCCAAACACAAATTTTTCGGCAACGGTTTTTCCCGGAGTGGCCACGGCAATCCAAACCGTACCCACCGGCTTTTCGTCGGTTCCACCGGTTGGGCCGGCAATTCCTGAAGTTGCCACTGCAAAATCAGCATTCAGTCTGTTGCGTGCACCTTCCGCCATTTCGCGAATTACCTGTTCACTCACTGCTCCATTTTTTTCGAGCGATTCTACCGAAACACCCAGCAAGCTTTGCTTTATTTCATTGGAATAGGCAGTAACTCCGCCTTTGTACCATCCCGAACTTCCGGAAATTGATGTAATGAGGTGCGAAATGTAACCGCCCGTGCAGCTTTCGGCCACGGCCAGCGTTTGGCCTTTTCCGAGCAGCATCCGGCCAATCACTTCGGCTAAAGTTTCATTGTCGTAACCAAAAATATGGTCAGGGATGAGTTGTTTCAGGCGTTCAATTTCATTCTGCACCTGTTCCTTCAATTCATTTAAATTATTACCAATGGCCGATAAACGCAACCTTACCGACATGGGATTGGGCAGATAAGCCAGTTTAATGTTTTTGGGTAATGAAGTTTCCCAGTTTTCAATACGCTGGGCCAGCATCGATTCGGGCAATCCTTGTGTTTGAACGGTTTTGTGGAAAATGGCCTTGGTTTTTCCGTTG
>CAZCPH010000354.1:0-4030 GCA_964500105.1 uncultured Mariniphaga sp.
CCCGGTTCACCGTCATCTCCGCCACGTGTAACCGAAGATACCGGGCTGGCAGCGCCAACAGTAACAACAGATGGCCAGCGGGTTTATGCCATTTTTGCCACAGGCGATGTGGTTGCTTTCGATATGAATGGTAACCGTGTGTGGGCTAAAAATCTGGGAGTTCCTGACAACCATTACGGGCATTCTTCGTCACTCATAGTTTGGGAAAATAAACTTATTGTTCAGTATGATACCAACAAAGGAGGTAAAGTTTTGGCACTGAATGTTACAAATGGTGAAACGGTTTGGGAAACCGCACGCGATGCGAAAATTTCATGGGCTAGCCCGGTTTTGGTGCAGGTTGACGGAAAATACCAGGTAGTACTTACCGCCGATCCCATTGTGGCCGGGTATGATGTTCAAACCGGAAACGAACTTTGGTCGGTAGAATGTATGATGGGCGAAGTTGGGCCTTCCGTTGGATACACTGACGGTGTGGTTTATGCCGCCAACGAATACGCTACAATGGTGGCAATCGATATCAAAACCAGGGAAATCCTGTGGGAAGACGATATGTTCCTGCCCGAAGCTGCCAGTCCGCTGGCGCATAACGGATTGTTGTTTATTGCAACAAGTTATGGTGTGCTGGTTTGTTACGATGCCAAAACCGGTGAAGAATACTGGGAGCACGATGTGGGCAGAACACTTTACTCATCACCGCAATTTGCCGATGGAAAAATTTTTATGATGGACAACGATGGTGTGATGCGTATTTATGAATTCGGTAAAGAAATGAAACTGATTGCCGAAAATGAGTTGGGAGAAACCCACGGAACTACCCCGGCTTTTGCCGACGGACGGATTTACATTCGGGGAGAAAATAATTTATATTGTATTGGAAAATAAAACTTTGCGTCTCAGCGACTTTGCGGTGAAAAATTATGACAAACAATTTCCAAAATATCGACCGGATTATTCAGGAAAAAGGTTCCGAAAAAAAGAATCTGATTCCTATTTTACAGGCCATTCAGAATGAATACAATTACCTGCCGGAAGAAGCTTTGAAATACCTTTCGGAAAAAACGACCATCACACCTTCCGAGATTGTGGGGGTGGCCAGTTTTTACAAGCAATTCCGGATGCAGCCTGCCGGAAAACACTTGGTTAAAATTTGTGTGGGAACGGCCTGTCACGTAAAAGGTGCCGGCCTGGTACATGATGCATTCCGCAGGCATTTCAAACTGGATGCAGGGAAAGAAACCGACGAATCTGGTGAATACACCCTCGAAAAAGTAAGTTGCCTGGGGTGCTGCACGTTGGCGCCGGTGGTGCAGGTTGACGACATTACATACGGCCATGTGGCGCCCGACCAGGTGGACAAAGTGATAGAAGACTTTGAAAGCCACCAGGGGAAAAAAGATACAAAAAAGTTCCGGAAAGCTGATGGATCAGAAATAAAAGGTGAAATTCGCATTGGTTTGGGTTCCTGCTGTGTAGCCAGCGGAAGCGGTGAAATAGAACAGGAAGTGGAACGGGTGGTTAACCAAAGTGGTTTGCGTGTGAAACTGAAACACGTGGGATGTGTCGGCATGTGTCATCAGGTTCCGTTGGTGGAAGTGGTTCCCAACGAAGGTGAGCCAACACTATATGCCAAAGTAAAGCCGGAGGATGTGAAAAATATTGTAGAAAGCCACTTTGAGCCGCCAAATATTCTCTCCCGGATAAAAAACAAGCTTTTCCATTTTGCCGAGGAAATTCAGACCGACCGCAACTGGGACGGCGTGCAACGCTACGAAATCAGTATGCGCGAAAAGCCGGTGGCTTCATTTCTCGGAAACCAGATTCCCATTGCTACCGAATACCGCGGCATTATCAATCCGCTCGATATTGAAGAATACCAGCGCCGTGGTGGTTTTTCTGCCCTGAAAAAAATGTTCGAGACGCTTTCCCCCGATAAGGTTGTTGAAGAAGTTAAAAACAGCGGAATTCGCGGTCGCGGTGGCGCCGGTTTTCCCACCGGTGTGAAATGGGAGTTTGTAAAGAACGAAAAAAGCGAACTGAAATACCTGATTTGCAACGGCGACGAAGGAGATCCGGGCGCTTTTATGGACCGGATGCTTTTGGAAAGTTATCCCTATCGCGTAATTGAAGGAATGATAATCGCCGCTTATGCAGTGGGTATTCATCAGGGCTATTTTTACATTAGGGCCGAATATCCGCTGGCTGTAAAACGAGTACGAAAAGCCCTTGAAGTTTGTCGGGAAAACAATTTTCTGGGAAAAAATATCATGGGCTCGGGTTTCGATTTGGATTTGAACATTTACGAAGGTGCAGGTGCCTTTGTGTGCGGCGAAGAAACGGCACTGATTGCCTCTATAGAGGGTAGTCGCGGATTTCCGCGAATCCGGCCGCCGTTCCCGGCACAAAAAGGGCTGTGGGGATTTCCGACACTGGTAAACAACACTGAAACGCTGGCCCAGATTTCTTATATAATTCGCGAAGGGTCTGAAAAGTTTAAGGGAATTGGCACAACCGGAAATTCAGGCACAAAGGTATTTGCACTGGCTGGGAAGGTAGCCCGCGGCGGCCTCATTGAAGTGCCGATGGGAATTACCATCCGCGAAGTGGTGGAAGTCATTGGCGGAGGCATAGCCAACGGACGCAAATTTAAAGCAGTGCAGATTGGTGGTCCTTCCGGTGGATGCATTCCGGCGGAACATGCCAATACACCCATAAATTACGAATCGCTCACCGAAATGGGTGCCATGATGGGCTCCGGTGGTTTGGTGGTGCTCGACGATACCGACTGTATGGTGGACATGGCCCGGTTTTTCCTTTCGTTTACTCAGGACGAGTCGTGCGGAAAATGTACGTTTTGCCGTGTGGGAACCAAACGTATGCTCGACATCCTGGAAAACATTACCAGCGGTAAAGGGAAAAAGGGCGACATCGAAGAACTGGAAAAGCTGGCAGAATGGACCAATAAAGGCAGTCTGTGCGGTCTTGGAAAAACGGCGCCAAATCCGGTTATTAGTACATTAAAGTATTTCCGCGATGAGTATGAAGCCCATCTCGAAGGCGTTTGTCCGACCGGAAAATGTACTGAGCTGATTACCTATTCGGTAAACGACAACTGTATCGGCTGTACGTTATGTGCGCAGAAATGTCCGGTGGACGCCATTCCGTTCACCCCGCACGAAAAACACAGCATCGACACCGAACTGTGCATTAAATGCGACTCCTGCCGCGCCGTTTGCCCGGTAGATGCAATTGATGTGAAGTGAGGAAAGTTGCAGGTTGCAGGTTACAGGTTTCATGTCGTTGGTTGACAAATGAATGATAAAACGGGGAACTTAAAAAATAGAAAGTGATGAAAAGTTACAGAGATTTGGAGATTTATCAGGCAGCATATCGTTTGGCAATAAAGGTACGTAAGATGACTTTGACTTTGCCAAAATATGAAATGTATGAACAAGGTAGTCAAGTTAGAAGGTCAACGAAAAGCATAAAAGACAATATTGTTGAAGGTTATGGTCGGAAAAGGTATAAACAGGAATTTATACGTTATCTTGTATTTGCTCATGCATCAAGTGATGAAGCTATTTCTCAGTTAACAATGATAGATGAAATATATTTCGAGTCAAAAGGTTTAATGGATTTAATTTCAGAATATGAAATTTTGGGAAGAAAGATTTATAAGTTTATGGAATATGTTGAACAAAACTGGAATGAATCCGGAACATGAAACCTGCAACATGAAACGTGTAACATGATAAAACTAAAAATAAATAACAAGGAAATTCAGGTTAAAAACGGCACTTCGGTGATGAAGGCGGCACAGCAAATGGGAATTGATGTTCCCAACCTTTGCTGGCACGACGAACTGGAGCATTTCACCTCGTGCATGCTGTGTCTGGTAAAAGATGAAAGTAACGGGAAATTGTTTCCATCCTGCTCGGTGAAAGCAAGTGAAGGGCAGTCCGTTATTACCGATGACGATGAAATTACCGAAGCTCGTAGAACAGCACTGGAGCTGCTTCTAAGCGAGCAT
>CAZCPH010000355.1:0-4023 GCA_964500105.1 uncultured Mariniphaga sp.
TTAACCGCCGGGGCGAAGTACTGCTGCCGTTGAAAGGCGGAAAATGGAAAGGTTGTTTTCATGTGCCGCGCGGGTTGTACCAGGTATGGAAAACGTTGGAAACATTGAAGTGAATATTGTAATCCATTTATTATGAGCCATTTTAAAAATACAACGGTAGTCCTTTTTTTCTTTTTCTTTTTGATTTGGAAAGGAAATGTAACAGCAGAAACATCCATCAATCAGGTCAGTCAGCGAAGTGTGCCGTTGTTTGAAAATGTGGAGGAAATACCCGGAAACGAAGGACTGGCAGGAGTTTTTGCCGGTGTACACAACAATGTGTTGCTGGTGGCCGGCGGTACTGCTTTCCCCGAAGGAAAGCTCTGGGAAGGCGGTGAGAAGTATTTCTCTGACGCAGTTTTGGTTTATGAACGCACAGCAAATGGTGTTCAATTGCTGAATGCAGCTGCAAAACTTCCGGTTGCATTGGGAGAGGGCGCTTCGGTATCGTTGCCACAAGGTGTGCTTTGCATTGGCGGCCAGTCACCTGACGGGTTAAGCAGTAAGGTTATTTTGCTAAGCTGGAACGGCTCTTCAGTGGATATTTCAGAATTTCCGGAATTGCCCGTGGCAGTGAAAAGCCCGGCTGCTGCGGCCATTGGAAACACCGTTTATGTGGTTGGCGGCGAAAGTGAAAATGGCGCAACCAGTCAGTTTTTGTCGCTGGATGTGAACATCATTTCACAGGGCTGGCAAAAACTGCCCGATTTTCCGCTTCCGGTTTCCGGTGCTTCGGCCGTTGCCCAAATGGACGGCGAAGAGGTGAGCCTGCACGTTTTTGGCGGACGGGCAAAAAATCAAAGTGAAATCACCACAACGTTTTATCCGCACGTTTTTCGTTTTCGCCCTTCGCAAGGGAAATGGGAACAGAAAAAAGATATGGAAACTTCGCTGGCTGTGGCTTCGGCAGCTTCCATTGGTGCATCACATATTTTGCTGACCGGCGGCGATTCGGGCGAAACTTTCAATCAGGTTGAACTGGCCATTCACTCCTTTCAAAACGGGAATGAAGAAGCCCGACAATTACGTGATTCGTTATGGATAAACCATCCCGGATTCAGTTCAAAAATAAAAATCTACAACACAGTTACCGATGTGTGGTTTGAAGCCGGTGAGTGGGAGGGAACACCGGTTGCCGTTGCCCCGGCTGTGATGTGGAATGGCGCCGTGGTTATTCCCGGTGGCGAAATCAGGCCGGCAACCCGGACACCGCAATTGTACGAAATTCAGTTTTCAGTGAAGCCGGTTTTTGGCTGGCTGAACTACCTGGTACTGGGAATTTATTTTATCGGCATGTTGCTGCTGGGCTTCTTTTTTATGCGGCGCGAAAACAGCACCGACGATTTTTTCAAAGCCGGCGGCCGCATTCCCTGGTGGGCGGCGGGTATCAGTATTTTTGCCACTACGCTCAGCGCCATCACGTTTATTGCCATTCCGGCCAAATCGTATGCTGCCGACTGGCGGATGTTCATGTTCAACATGGCCATTATTATGGTGGCGCCCATCGTCATTCGTTACTTTTTGCCGTTCTTCAGGCGGTTTAATTTCGATACGGCTTACCAGTATCTTGAGGCGCGGTTTAACCGGGCTGTACGCTGGCTGGCCTCGGCCCTCTTTGTCTTTTTTATGGTGAGCCGCATCGCCGTGGTGCTTTTTTTACCTTCATTGGCGCTGAATGCCGTTACCGGATTCAGCATTTACTGGGCCATCATCATTATGGGTGTGGTTACCATCGTTTACTGTACCAGTGGCGGTATGGAAGCCGTGATATGGGGCGATGTGATTCAGGGATTTATTTTGCTGGGCGGCGCTTTTGTTGCGCTGGCCTTCATGCTGGCGGGCGTTGAAGGCGGATTGAGTGGTTTCTTTGAAATTACCGGCGAGCATCAGAAATTCAGAACCTTTGATTTCAGGTTCGATTTTTCGCAACCGGTATTTTGGGTAGTGCTTATTGGCGGATTTGCCAACACGCTAATCACCTATACCAGCGACCAGAGCGTGGTACAGCGTTACATGACCACAAAAGATGAAAAAGCCACCGGCCGAAGCATCTGGCTCAACGGATTTCTGAGCATCCCGGTGACCATAATTTTCTTTTTGCTCGGATCCGGTTTGTATGCCTATTACACCTCAAACCCGGAACACATGTCGGTGCTCAATCCAAACATCGATTCGGTTTTTCCGCAGTTCATTGTGTCGCAGATGCCGGCAGGTGTTGCCGGGCTGCTCATTGCCGCCATTTTTGCAGCGGCCATGTCCACGCTGTCATCCAATATCAATTCGGTTTCGGCAGTCATTACCACCGATTTTTACAAGGTACTTGCAACAAAATCAAATCACAACCGCAGCATGGGCGTAGCACGCTGGACGGGGATTATTGCAGGCGTTTTTGGGATTGTGATGGCGCTGATGCTGGCCACCTGGAACATTGCCTCCCTTTGGGACCAGTTCAATACTTTTCTTGGCTTGCTAACTGCAGGTTTGGGCGCTTTGTTTGTGATGGGAATTTTCTTCCCGCGCATATCAGGAAAAGCTGCACTCATTGGCGTTTTGGCCGGAATTGTGATTTTAATTCTGGTAAAAAACAACACCACGCTTTCGTTCCTGTTGTATGGTTTTGTGGGGCTGGTGGCCAGTGTATTGCTGGCACTCGTTTTCAGTTTTGTTTTTCCGAACCGGAAAACAATTAAAGGTTACACCTGGAATAGCCGGCTTGGAAAATAAATGAATTTGTCTTTTGTTGATTGGAACCGAATGGTAGGTGAAGATTTTAATCCTTTTGTTATACTGCTGATAATCAGTGGATGTGTGGTTTGTTTATCGGTTTGTTCCTGTTGATTTTAGAAAATAGAAAAAGACAATTAAATCCCAATATGTTGGGATTGTGCTCAACTTTTTGCACACCTACTTTTGTACCTGATATTTTTATGTTTCATTGAAAATGATGTAAAATGATTAAGGTACTAACTTTAACATGCTTTATTATTCTTGTTTATGTTTCGCCGATGTTTGCCCAAACGGTAGAAGGTTATGTCTATGACGAGCAGGGAAACGGGCTGCCTCATGCACATGTTATGGTGCAACAATCAAAAACAGGTGTTACCACAAATGAACAAGGGAAATACCGGATGGTAAATGTTCCTGAAGGAGAACTTACGGTAGTTACTTCTTTTATGGGTTATGAAAAAAGCTATAAGCAAGTTAAAGTTACTGATGGAGAAACTATTGAACTGAACTTTCATCTGAACTTGGACGCTGCGTTGTTAAATGAGGTGGAGGTTTTTGGAAATCGGTATAAGCAGCCTGATAAAATGAGCGCCATAACGCGAATGCCTCTTCGGCCCAGCGAACAGATTCAAAGCATTTCGGTAATTTCTGATAAAATGATTTTAGAACAGGGGGTTCAGACGATTACAGAAGCGGTGCAGAATATTCCGGGTGTAACCCTTTTTGGTTCGTATGGTGGTGTGCGCGAAAGCATGAGTATCAGAGGTTATCGCGGGGTGCCGGTTTTGAAAAACGGGGTGCGCATCGATTCCGATTTCCGTACAGGTTCTGCACTAACAGAAATGCAGGGGGTAGAAAGTGTTCAGGTAATAAAAGGAACAGCGGCCATTACACAGGGATTAGGAAATGACCTCGGAAGTGGCGGCGGTGTAATTAACGTAGTGACCAAGACGCCCAAGTTCAGGGAAGAAGGGCTGGTTTCCCTTCGTTCGGGAAGTTGGGGGTATGTGAGCCCTTCGTTCGATTTTCAGGGATTGCTGAACAAACAAAAATCCATGGCATTCCGGCTGAACGGGACTTTTCAGCGAGCCGGCAATTACCGGCCGGTTGTTCAAAGCAACCGGGTATATATCAATCCATCGGTGGAATGGCGCCCCGATGAAACCACTTCGGTTATACTGGAGTTGGATTACATGAATGACAACCGCACGCCACATACAAGTACAGTTAACCTGGCAGGGAATGATGAAGAGGCTT
>CAZCPH010000356.1:0-971 GCA_964500105.1 uncultured Mariniphaga sp.
CATCGTTCCCAAAGCTCCTGCTGAAGCGGTTGTTATAGCCCTGCGACGCGAAATGTTCCGGTATGCCATGATATTTCTTGTTTTTTGGTTTAGAAAAAATTTTCAAACTTTTCTGCCAAATTACTGAATCCCATAAAAAAAAGCTTGCTTTTTCTGAATTTTAATTGGAACTTGAACAGAAAAATCAGGAAAATGAACCACTCGGAAAGCAAACCACATACCCTCTACCCTTTTCTCATCATTTTCGCTGTTTCCATGGGTTTTCTCGAAGCCATTGTGGTTGTTTACATGAGGGAGCTTTTTTATCCCCAAGGTTTTGTTTTTCCGCTGAAACCCATGCCCGACCGGCTCATTGGAGTTGAAATGATTCGTGAACTGTGTACCCTTCTGATGCTCGGAACGGTTGCATGGATCTCCGGTAAGTCGTTCACCAGAAGACTTGCAGCGTTTCTGTTTCTTTTTGGTGTCTGGGATATTTTTTATTACGCAGCGTTGTGGCTGTTTTTGGGATGGCCTGAATCACTGCTCACCTGGGACATTCTGTTTCTGATTCCGGTAACATGGGTCGGTCCGGTGCTGGTTCCTGTTCTTTGTTCGCTAACCATGATTTACATTGCTTTTCTCATAGAATGGAATCTTCTTAAAATTAGAACATTCAGACTGGGAATGAAAGAACTGTCGCTGTTTTTTACCGGCGCATTTATCATTTTCATAAGCTTTATTTTCGATTTTTCACGCCTGATTTTTGCTGGCAATTTTTTGAAAAACTTCTTTACACTATCTGAAAACAAAGCGTTTTTAAACGAAATCTATTCCTTTGTGCCGGAACGGTTTCAATGGGAAATTTTTTCAGCAGGTTTAATCATCATTATTTCCGGAACGTTGCCTATCATTAAAAATCACTTCAAAGATTTTCGGCCGAAAAACTAATTTATTTGGAAATGGTTTATTTATGAGGTGCAATCAGATGG
>CAZCPH010000356.1:981-4016 GCA_964500105.1 uncultured Mariniphaga sp.
AATAGCTTTTTTCAACCCCCTACTTCCACTTCAATTTCGAATGTTTTAAAAACCTGAACAGCATATTCAACCTCCTGTTCAGTTAATTCTTCCATTCCAAACGAATTCCAGGGGATTCCCATTTTTTTGTATTTGCCGCGACCAATAGGATGATAAGGAAGCAGATTAACCGGAGGTATTTTACCACTCAAGGTTGAAATGAAATGCGCTGTTGTCCGGATGTTTTCCTCATCGGTATTTACATTTTTTATCAGCGGAATGCGAATGTTTACCGTTTTTCCTGCGTCTGCAAGATTTTTCAGGTTTTCAAGAATAAGTTTGTTGTCCACACCCGTCCATTTTTTGTGCTGAACAGGATCCATTAGTTTAAGGTCGTACAAAAACAAATCGGTATTTTCGGCAACTTTCAACATCGTCTCTTTTGGTGCAAAACCCGAAGTGTCAACGGTGGTGTGAATGCCGGCCTGTTTGCAAAAAGTTAGCAACTCAATCAGATATTCAGGAAACATGAGCGGTTCGCCGCCCGAAATGGTAACACCCCCACCCGACTGTTCAAAATGAATCCGCTCTCTTTCAATAATTTGCATGAGTTCTCGTGTGCTGTAAAACCTACCCGACATTTCAATAGCTTTGGTTGGGCAGGCGTCTGCGCATTTTCCGCACAGATTGCAAAGTTTCCAATCGGTAACAATCCCGTCAGGAGTCAGCGTCAAAGCATCATTCGGACAGATTTCGATGCAGTCTCTGGCACCGATGCAACGGCTGGCCGTATAAAATTTTTGCTGTTCCGTCGACTGGCTCTCCGGATTGTGACACCAACGGCACGAAAGTGGGCACCCTTTAAAAAAGATGGTTATCCGAATTCCCGGGCCGTCGTTGATGGCGTATCGTTTTATATCAAAAATGAGTGGTTGATTCATTTTGTTTAAAATCCTTCATTCTCCGTCCGGGCAATAATCTCCTCCTGCAAATCTTCATTCATGTGGTTGAAATAATCGCTGTACCCAGCCATGCGCACCATTAAATCGCGGTATTCTTCCGGATTTTGCTGCGCTGCCCGTAAGGTTGCCGTATCCACAATGTTAAACTGAACATGATGACCGCCCAGCGAAAAATAGCTGCGAATGAGGTGTCCCAGTTTCTCCACATCCTTTTCCCGTTTCAGCAGAGCCGGTACAAAACGCAGGTTCAGCAGCGTTCCGCCCGATTTGGTCTGATCGAGTTTGGCCAGCGAGCGCACTACTGCAGTTGGCCCGTGTGTATCGGCGCCATGCGATGGCGAAGTTCCGTCGGAAATAGGTTTTCCGGCCAGTCGTCCATTTGGCGTTGCACCTAAAACCTTTCCAAAATAAACATGGCAGGTGGTGGAAAGCATGTTCACATGATAAGCTTCCCCTTTTATGTTCGGCTTTCCGTCGATGGCCGCCAGCAAATCGTTGTAAACGCGCACTGCAATTTCATCGGCATACTCATCGTCATTCCCAAAAAACGGTGTGCGGTTCAAAATGAACTGACGCAACCGCTCTTCTCCTTCGAAATTTTTATTTAATACATTTATCAGCTCTCCCATTTCAAAATTTTGTTCTTCAAAAACATGCTTTTTCAGAACCGCCAGACTGTCGGTTACGGTTCCCAAACCGGTGCACTGAATGTAGCTGGTGTTGTACCGCGGACCACTGTTGTAATAATCTTTCCCTTTTGAAATGCAGTCGTCGATAACCACCGAAAGAAATGGTGCCGGAGCATATTTTGCAAACATTCGGTCGATGTAATTGCTCACCCTGATTTTCTGTTCCACCACAAAATGCAATTGTTTTAAAAATGCCTGGTAGAGCTCTTTAAAACTTTTAAATTCTGAAGGGTTTCCGGTTTCGATGCCTGCCTTTTTCCCGGTTAGCGGATCGACGCCGTTGTTCAGGGTCACTTCCAGAATTTTAGGTACATTCAGATAACCGGTCAGCAAAAAAGCTTCCTTCCCAAAAGCTCCCACCTCAATGCAGCCACTGCATCCACCTTCCCGCGCATCCTGCAACGATTTTCCCTGGCGAAGCAACTCGTTCACATACACATCCGGATTAAAAACCGACGGGAAACCATGTCCTTTGCGAATTACTTTAACCGCAGCGTTCAGAAATTTATCGGGCGTTTTGGCGCTGATGTGCACTGAGTTCCCCGGCTGCAAAATATGCAACTCTTCAGCCACTTCAAGCAAAAGATACGAAACTTCATTTACCGCATCAGAGCCGTCAGGTTTAACACCACCAATGTTGATGTTTGTAAAATCGTTGTAGGTGCCGCTTTCGCGAGCGGTAATACCCACTTTGGGCGGCGCCGGATGGTTATTCACTTTTATCCAGAAACAGCTTAAAAGCTCTTTGGCTGCTTCGCGGGTGAGTTTTCCTGCAGCCACATCGTTTTCATAAAAAGGCCGAAGATGCTGGTCGAAATGCCCTGGATTCATGGCGTCCCAGCCGTTCAACTCGGTAATGGTGCCCAGGTGCACAAACCAGTACATCTGAATGGCTTCCCAAAAGTTTCGCGGCGCATGAGCCGGAACGTGCCGGCACACTTCTGCAATTTTTTTCAGCTCTGCCACGCGCTGCGGATTACTTTCCGTTGCAGCCATTTGTTCAGCCAGTTCGGCGTGCCGTTCAGCAAATACAATAACAGCATCGCACGAAACAGCCATCGCCTGAAGTTCTTCCAGTTTATCTGTAGCTTCGGCGTCATTCAGAAAATCGAGTTTTTTGATTTGCTCCTCTATTTCCTTTTTGAAATCCAGTATGCCTTTACGGTAAATTTTCCCGTCAAGCGCAGTGTGACCCGGTGCCCGTTGTTCCATAAATTCGGTAAACAGACCGGCTTCATAAGCCGATTTCCATTCCTGCGGTACATGACTGAAAATCCGTTCGCGCATGGTACGGTCTTTCCAATAAGGTATTACCTCATGTTCATACATATCGATGTCTTTTTGAGCAATAAAATAACTCTGCTGCTCACGGGTGTTCAGCACATGGAAATCTTCCACACTGTGG
>CAZCPH010000357.1:0-2526 GCA_964500105.1 uncultured Mariniphaga sp.
CTTTAGCCACATTGTCCTTTTTGAGGATAAGAACAGGTTACTTTGCTGTTATATAATCCGGTTTTTATAAATTTGCCTGCCTTAGACAAATATCCATGAAGCAATTTACACTCTTATTTTTCCTGATTTTTTCGCTGACGGGTACAGCTCAAAACAATCCATATTCCAGTCCGGTAAAAATTCCAATTTTTTTAAGCGGCAGTTTTGCCGAATTGAGAAGCAACCATTTTCACTCGGGAATCGACATCAAGACACAGGGAATAACAGGTATTCCTATCTATTCGGTTGCCGACGGATATGTTTCACGAATTGTTGTATCTCCAACCGGTTTCGGGCTGGCGCTATACATCAATCACCCTAACGGAACCACTTCGGTTTACGGCCATTTGGAAAGTTTTCGCGAGAATATTGCTGCATACGTAAAAAATATTCAATACGAGCGGGAGTCGTTCAGGGTCGATTTACAGGTACCCAAAGACCGATTTCCTGTAAAACAGGACGAATTTATAGGCCGAAGCGGAAACAGCGGCAGCTCGGGCGGGCCGCACCTCCATTTCGAAATCAGGGACTCAGAAACCGAAGAGCCCCTAAATCCGTTACATTATTCCTTTCCGGTAAAAGACAATACCCCGCCGCGCATTTATTCTCTGATGATTGCACCGCTGAACGAACACGGTCTTGTGGACAATCAGCCTCAAAAGAAAATATTTCCGGTAGTTTTTTCTGACGGAAAGTACCAACTCCAGAACAATCCGATTATTCCAGTTTACGGAATGGTTGGTTTTGCCATTCAGGCCAACGACTTTTTCGACGGCTCCAATAACCGCTGCGGGATTTATTCCATCCGAATGTTCTGGGACGGTGAACTCTGGTATTCCTATCAAATGGACCGGTTTTCCTTTGATGAAACCAGGTATCTGAACAGCCACATCGACTATGAAGAATACATTCAAAACAACAGGCGATTCCACAAAGCCTGGACCGATCCGGGAAACCGGCTGCGCATTTACGATTATGTGCGTAACAATGGCAGAATCAGGGTTACCGACGGAAACATCCATTTTGTAAAATTTGAGCTAAAAGACTTATATGGAAACACTTCAATTCTGGAATTCCGAGTTGAAAGCAAAGCCGGACGGGCAGAACGACCAAAAGAACATTTTAATCAACTACTTAAATACGACCAGCATAACCGTTTCAGGGAAGAAAACATTCGCATAGATTTTCCTGAACAAACGTTTTATGATGATGTGAAATTTACCTGGAAACCAATTTCTTCCTCCGAAAAATTTCTTTCGGATATTCATGTAGTTCACCGGAATACCGTTCCCCTTCACAGCAGCGCCCGGCTTTCCATAAAAACAGAAAAGCTGGAAAAACGACTGCAGGAAAAAGCGCTTTTTGTAACCGTAGATACATTGAAACAGAAAATATCTGCAGCAGGCGGGCAATACGACAATGGCTGGATTACCGGCGATATCCGGACTTTCGGAAATTATGCCGTGGCGTTGGATACAGTTCCGCCCCGCATTGTGCCGCTCAGCATCCGGGATAAATCAGCACTAACGGAATCTTCACGCATCCGGTTTCGAATCTCCGATGATTTGTCTGGTATTAATGAAATTGTGGGAACACTCGACGGCAAATGGGCGCTGTTTGAATACGATGCCAAAACCAACATGATTGTACATTATTTTGATGCCGAACGGTTTGATTTGGGCAAACGGCATGAGTTTGTTTTGAAAGTTACTGACAACAAAGGAAATGAAAGCATTTATGAAGCCTCCTTCTGGAAATAAATGGCTGGTGGTTGGCACCATGTCGGGCACTTCGCTCGACGGACTCGATTTGGCAGCGGTAGAATTCCGGCGTTCTGAAGACTGGTGGAATTTTTCCATAGTGGCAGCCGAAACCGTGAAATATTCCAACGAATGGGAAGAAAAACTGAGAACAGCCCCGGAATTGCCGGGTGAAAAACTGATTGAACTGCATAACGTTTACGGGCAGTTTACCGGACAACAAATCAACCGTTTCATAAAAACCCGGCAGCTTTTACCCGATTTGATTGCCTCGCACGGCCACACCGTTTTTCACCAGCCGGAAAAAGGATTTACATTTCAGGCCGGAAACGGCGCCTGCATAGCTGCCGAAACCGGAATTACCACTGTGGCCGATTTCCGCACCGGCGATGTAGCGCTTGGCGGACAGGGCGCTCCACTTGTTCCCGTTGGCGATCGCCTGCTTTTTCCGGAATACGAAGCGTGCCTAAACCTGGGCGGATTTGCCAATATTTCCTTCGAACAAAACGGAAAAAGAATAGCTTTCGACATTTGCCCGGTAAATTTTATCCTGAATGACCTGGCCCAAAAACTAATAAAACCTTATGACGAAAACGGAGAACTCGGACGACAGGGAGCAATTGACAATCAATTGCTTGAAAAGCTGAACCAACTGGAGTTTTATGCTCAAAACCCACCAAAATCATTGGGAAGAGAGTGGATGGACAAGAATTTCCTGCCAATTATG
>CAZCPH010000357.1:2536-4015 GCA_964500105.1 uncultured Mariniphaga sp.
TCAGGATCAATTAAGAACAGCTTACGAACATATAGCCCTTCAAATTGCCAAAGCAGCACCCGCATCCGGAAAAATGCTGGTCACCGGCGGCGGTGCGTTCAACTCATTTTTGATGGAACGGTTAAGGCAACACTTGAAATGTGAGATTGTCATCCCGTCATCAGAAATCATCAATTACAAAGAAGCGCTGGTTTTTGCATTTCTGGGATTGTTGCGGCATTTGGGTGAAATAAACTGCTATTCATCGGTTACGGGTGCAAAACGGGACAGCAGTACAGGAGAAATTTATAGCTCAAGTTAAAATTTTACTTTTGATACGTTGGTTGATGCAGGTTTCTACCTGCTTCCATATTTCTAAAAATTAATAATCACCAACCTGATTTGAAAATACCTGTTTCCCGTCAATATAAAAGAAGGGTTGCTCTTCTTTTCCGTGGTCAATATTTCTTAACCAGTACAAAGTATTGGATGGAACATTTTCGAATTCAATATAGTTATACTGTGCCTGCCTGCGACCAACCGGCAGCCACCCATTATTCCAGTAATACAACGCATAGTTGTCGCCTGCCACTATTCCGTTGCTGGCATTCCGGGGAGCAATGCGGATGCGTTTTATACTTTGAGGAGTACCCAGGTCAAGCCCAACCCACTTTTCACCGCTCCATGTTAACATATCTCCGTCAAAAACTGTGGAATCGGGATTGGAGGCAACTATTTTTCCTGTGAATTTATAATACCTTTTTTGTTCAGGCTGATTTTTAGAAAAAACAGGCAGGGGTGTTGCATTAACTGTTTTTCCTGATGATTCTTCAGTCAGAAATTCCAGTTCCGCAATATGCAATCCCCATGATGGTGCATACAGTCTATAGTACCTGTACCGTTTGGTATTACTGAAGCTTATATCCTGCATGTATGGCTGCAAAGTATCGTTGATGGCATACAGTGTAACGGAATCGGAAAAATCAGCAACATGGGCTCCCTGTATTTTTGTGCCGATAATCTCCCCGGTGAAATATTGCATACGGGTTTTAACCGGAAATTTCCGGGTTAAGGTTAAGGTAGTTGTATTGCCATCAGGCCAAATTGTTTTTATTCCCTCACCTGTTACTGTAAACAATTCACTGCAAGGTGTGGCTGAACCGTTTTCAAAACTGCAGGCCAGGCCGGTAAGCCCAACCGGGATATCTCTGAAAAGGACACTTTTGCTTTTTTTGTTAACAACTCCCCAGCCCACAGGAACCCAGTTGCCCTGTATAAATACCGAAAACCAGCAAAGGTTTTTCCCTGTTCCTTCCTTTGTCAGATCTATTTCCATATCTGCCGCAGGTACAAATTCCGCAGTTACATCCCTGATGCAGGGGGTTTCAAAAGAAGGCGGCAATTGTTCATTCTCCATTTTCAGAAAATAAGGGCTTTCGGGGTTGGAAGCATAAGTGCGACGATACAATTTGGTAGCCATTGAAGGACTGTGGGGCAGAT
>CAZCPH010000358.1:0-4011 GCA_964500105.1 uncultured Mariniphaga sp.
TACGAATTTTTTGAGGCGGAAGAAGCTACCGAGGCGGAAATTGATAAGGCTTATACCGATGCACTCGATTTGGTGGAAAAGCTGGAAACCAAGAACATGCTCCGTAGTGAAGAAGACCATTTGGGGGCAGTACTGAAAATAAATGCCGGTGCCGGTGGTACTGAAAGCAACGACTGGGCCGAAATGCTTTTTCGAATGTACACCCGCTGGTGCGAAGATAAGGGCTACAAAGTAAAAATTGATGACATGCAGCCCGGAGACGAGGCAGGAATAAAAAGCTGTACCATTGAGGTGGAAGGCGATTTTGCTTACGGCTACCTGAAAAGCGAAAACGGAGTGCACCGGCTCGTGCGTCTTTCGCCGTTTAACGCCCAAAACAAACGAATGACCTCGTTTACATCGGTTTATGTGGCGCCGCTTGTGGACGACACCATTGAAATCGAAATCAATCCGGCAGACATTTCCTGGGATACTTTCCGCAGCGGTGGCGCCGGCGGACAGAACGTGAACAAAGTGGAAACCGGAGTACGTTTACACCACGCCCCCACAGGAATTGTGATTGAAAACACCGAAAGCCGCTCCCAGGGAGGGAACAAAGAAAATGCGCTGCGACTCCTTAAATCGCAACTTTACGAGATGGAACTCCGAAAACGCCGCGAAAAAACCAATGAAATCGAGTCGCAGAAAAAGAAAATTGAATGGGGTTCGCAAATTCGTTCGTACGTGCTGCAGCCCTATAAAATGGTGAAAGACCTGCGCACCAGTTACGAAACGGGCAATGTGGATGCCGTGCTCGATGGCGACCTCGACGGACTGATAAAAGCCTACCTTATGGAATTTGGCGGTCAGTAATTGTCGAAATCATTTGCCGGTCAGCTTTCTTTTTCTATTTTTAGGAAGGAATCACAAAAGCAAAAACTGAAGCATTTGCTTTTTTAAAAGTTGTCTGGTATGTATTCGAATGAAAACTTTATAAACCGCGAAATAAGCTGGTTGTCGTTTAACGAACGGGTGTTGCAGGAGGCAGAAGACCCCAACACCCCGCTGTTCGAACGCATTCGTTTTATCGGGATTTTTTCCAATAACCTCGATGAGTTTTTCCGCGTACGCGTAGCCACCGTTCGCCGGATGGTGGACATCGGGAAAGATGAGGAAAACCTGTTGGGAAACCTCACTCCGCCTGAGTTGCACGAGAAAATTCAGGAAATTGTTTCGGCACAGCAGGAGAAAGTTCAGCAGATTTTTCAGGATATTCTTGGCGAACTGAATCAAAACAACATATTCATTGTAAGCGAGAAGGAACTGAACCACAAGCAGGGCATTTTTGTGAAAAAATATTTTTACGAAAAAGTACTGCCCAACCTGGTGCCCATCATGCTCAGCAAAAAGAACAAATTTCCCTATTTGCGCGACCGGTCGGTTTACCTGGCGGTTAAACTGATGAAAAAAGCAGACCCTTCGGATTTTGCCTACTCGCTCATTCGTATTCCGGGCAGGTCGGTTCCGCGGTTTCTGGTGTTGCCCAAAGAGCGCAAAAAAACATATGTGATGCTGCTTGACGACGTTATCCGTTACTGCTTCGACGACCTGTTTTTTTACTTCGATTACGACATGTACGAAGCCTACACCATTAAAATTACCCGTGATGCGGAGCTGGACATCGACGACGACATTTCCAAAAGCTTCATCGAAAAAATGGCCAGCAGCCTGAAAAAACGCAAAAAGGGTAAACCGGTACGTCTGATTTACGACCGTGAAATTCCGCAGGATATGCTCGACTTCATTCTGAAAAAAATGAAGCTCGACAACGAGGAAAATGCAGTGCCCGGTGGACGATACCACAACCACAAAGATTTTATGAATTTCCCGGAAATCGGAAAAAAACGGCACTATTATGCCAAACTTCCTCCGTTTACACACAAGGATTTGCCCATGCATACCAGTATTTTGCGTGTTTTGCGCAGAAAAGATGTGATGCTGCATTATCCTTACCAAACGTTTAACCATTTTATTGACTTTCTGCGCGAGGCAGCCATCGACCCGCAGGTGAAAGAAATTGGCATTACCATTTACCGGGTGGCGCCCGGAAGCCGGGTGGTGAATGCCTTGCTGAACGCTGTTCGGAATGGTAAAACGGTAACTGTGGTGATTGAACTTCAGGCCCGGTTCGACGAGGAGGCCAACATCATGTGGTCGAACAAACTGCAGGAGGAAGGCGCTGATGTAATTAACGGTGTTCCGGGAATGAAAGTGCACAGCAAGTTGGCCTGGGCAAAACGGCTCGAAGAAGGGAAATACCGGAACTACGCCTACATTGGCACAGGTAACTTTCACGAGGGAACTGCCCGTGTGTATGCCGACGACGGACTGTTAACCGCCGACCCGCGTCTGGCCGACGAGGTGGAAAAAGTGTTTGGCTTTTTTAAACAGAATTACCGCCATTACAACTACAAACATCTGGTGGTCAGTCCGTTTTTTATGCGCGATGTTTTTTCAGAACATATTGAGCGCGAAATTGAACTGGCCAAAGCTGGCGAAAAAGCCTGGATGATTCTGAAAATGAACAGCCTGATTGACCCTGGGATGATGAAACAATTGTACCGGGCGGCAAAAGCCGGTGTAAAAATTGAACTCATTGTACGGGGTATTTTCGGGTTGCAGCTCGACAAGAAAAAATTCAGGGAAAACATAACAGCGGTTAGCATTGTGGACAAATACCTGGAGCACTCGCGCATCTTTTTGTTTGGGAACGGCGGCGACGAAAAAATGTACATTTCATCGGCCGACTGGATGCCGCGAAACCTGAACCGCCGTATCGAGGTGGCGTGTCCGGTTTACGATGATGATATACGCGAAGAATTGAAGGAGATGCTGAAAATTCAGTTGCGCGACAACACCAAAGCTCGCATTCTCGACCCGGAGTTGCAAAACAACTACAATAAACAGAATCTGGAAGCTACTTTTCGTGCACAGGAAGATTATTACAAATACATTAAACATAAGCACCATATTGTCATGAAAATTTATCATAATCCACGCTGCGCCAAAAGCCGGGCCGGGTTAAAATACCTGGAAGAAAAAGGCTACGACCTTGAAATTGTTAAATACATGAACGACAGTTTATCGGAAAATGAACTGAAAGAGGTGATTGCCAAAACGGGTAAAAAACCGATGGAATTTGTGCGTACCCAGGAAAATGAGTTCAAAGAAAATTACAAAGACAAGGAACTTTCTGATGACGAATGGATTAAAGCGCTGGTTGAAAACCCGAAATTGCTGCAGCGCCCCATTGTGGTGAACGGCGAAAAAGCAGTTTTGGCCAATCCTCCGGAAGCTGTGGATGAGATTATTTAGAGTTTGAGAATAATTATGTTTGACAAAATTTATAATGAAAATTTAGCACCGTCCTTTAGGGCGGTGTTTAAGAAAGGTTTTCATTAACGTGAAATTTTGAAAAATTTGTTATTTCGATTGAAAATATTAACGGCTAAAGCCTTTGTTTAGAAGGAGATTTGTAGCCCCCGGCTTAAGCCGGGGGTAAAATTCGAAACGAAAAATAGGCTTTAGCCGGTTATCATATTTTTTAATTAACAAAACAAATCTCATCTGTTATTTTATCCCAAAAAAGTTAAATAAAGAAACTGTGAATTTGCCCTGTTAATTAATATTCAACTGCCTTTGCAATACCGCAATTTCAGCTTCCAGGCTACTTTTTTGCTTTAACGCTTTTGAAAGAGCAAGGGCATCTTTTACAGCCTCTTTGTCGTACGATTCCAGAATAATGTAATAATATTCGTTGCCCAGGAAAACCGCTTTCAGGTTGCGGTCCACATGGTTGGCAATGAACTCCATTACCCCGTTATCTTTGCCGTTGCGGTAACTCACTTTTTCCCACTTGGCCTCCATAAAATCGCTGCGGTGGTTGTTCGGGTCGCCAATGGGAATTTCTTCGGTTTTGGCATCGTCGCCCAGGTCGTAAACGCGCAGAGCCGTGTGGTCGAGCCATTTTTC
>CAZCPH010000359.1:0-4010 GCA_964500105.1 uncultured Mariniphaga sp.
CTTTTTTCAGTTCATCGGAAATTTCGACGCCAATAAAACCGGCGCCAATAACCGAAATTTTATTGAAAGGGGTCAGTTTTTCGTGCATTTCGTCGAGGTAAACCTTGTTTTTGGGCACGGTAAACACATTTTCAAGGTCGGCGCCTTTCAGCCATTTGGGCTGAATAGGCAGTGAGCCGGTTCCGATTACCAGTTTTTCGTAACCAATCACTTTTCCCGACTGAAACCTTACTGTTTTCTCTTGCAACTGAATGGATTCTGCTTCATCTACCAACATTTCAATATCGTTGGCTGCAAACATTTTATCGGAAGGAAGGATGTCATTATCTGAACTTCCAACCGAACCAAAAATGTAAGGAATTCCGCAGGGAATTAACGTTTTTGGGAACCGGGTAACTACCGTAAATTTTTTTGCCGGGTGAACCCGCTTACCCGTTAAGGCACTCACCAAACCGGCAGCACTACTTCCTATTACTAATACATCTGTTGTTAAATTTGAATTTTCCATCTTAATCTAAATAAACTTTTGTTTAAAATAATGATTCAAATTTAAAGAACAAATGATTAAAATAAAATGATTTTCAGGATTAATTTTACATTTTTGCTCAAAGAGATAAATTGAGCAGAAAAATTTGGTCATAAACCATTGAAAAACTTTAATATAAAATGAATATTTAACTGTTTATGAGTACAATTACGCAGCTCGTTTATTTTCTGCATCTGTTTCTAAAAAAGAGTAACAAATTCCCATGCCATTTCCGGAGTTTTATGTTTTGGGTTACTTTTCTTTCATTTTCAGGTAAAGTGCCCCGAATGCATTACTTTCCCCGAAAAAACTTCTCTGAACAATTTGACTTAAAACCGGAAAGTTATTTCTTAAAAAAGGTTATTTTTAACGCGAAATGACAAACAAAAAACCAAATATCGTTCAACAAATCTGGCGTTTCTATATCAACGGTTTCCGGAATATGAGCAGCTGGGGACGGCAAGTGTGGCTGATTATCATCATCAAACTGTTTATCATGTTTGCCATTCTGAAGCTGTTTTTCTTCCCCGATTTTCTGAATACCAATTTTGAAACCGACCAGGAACGCAGTGATTATGTGTTGGAAATATTGACCGAACCAAAAGAATAATTATGATAGAATATGCAGATTTAGCGTTAGTGAACTGGTCGAGGGCACAATTTGCCCTCACGGCCATGTACCACTGGTTGTTTGTGCCGCTCACGCTGGGCATTACATTCATCATCGCGTTTATGGAAACGCTGTATGTAAAAACCGGCAAGGAAGAGTGGAAACGAATTACCAAATTCTGGATGACCCTTTTCGGGATAAACTTTGCCATTGGTGTAGCTACAGGCATCATTCTCGAGTTCGAGTTTGGCACCAACTGGTCGAGTTACTCGTGGTTTGTGGGCGACATTTTCGGCGCCCCGCTTGCTATTGAAGGCATTCTGGCCTTTTTTATGGAGTCCACTTTTATTGCCATCATGTTTTTCGGGTGGAACAAAGTGAGTAAAAAAACACACCTGCTGGCCACGTGGCTTACGGCCATCGGCGCCAACCTATCTGCGCTGTGGATTCTGGTGGCCAACGGCTGGATGCAAAATCCGGTGGGGATGGTTTTTAATCCTGATACCGCCCGTAACGAAATGCAAAATTTCTGGGAAGTACTTTTTTCGCAGGTAGCCGTAGATAAATGGCTGCACGCCACTTCATCGGGATTTGTGCTGGCGTCCATTTTTGTAATTGGCGTTTCGGCCTGGTATATTCTGAAAAAGCGGGAACTGCTGCTGGCAAAAAAAAGCATTCTTATTGCCAGTGTGTTCGGCCTTATTTCATCGTTTTACCTGATTCTTACGGGCGACAACTCCACCCGTACCATTGCCCACGACCAGCCCATGAAATTTGCAGCCATTGAAGGTTTGTACAACGGCAGCGAAGGAGCAGGGTTGGTGGCAATCGGTCTTTTTTCCACTTCGGAAACCGACCCCAACAACGAAAACCTGAAGGATTTCACCATGAAAATAGAAATCCCCAACTTCCTCTCCTACATGGCTTTTCTCGACTGGAATGCCTTTGTTCCGGGTGTACACGACCTGATTGACGGCAACGAAAAATACGGATACATGCCGGCTGCCGAAAAAATTGAGCGGGGAAAACTGGCCATCAGTAAACTGGCTGAGTTCAAAGAGGCCAAAAAAGCCGGAAACGAAACGCTGGCCGGCAGTTTGCGCGATGAACTTACCTCCGAAAATTTTCAGGAGAATTACTTCAAATACTTTGGATACGGCTATTTTGAAGATGTAAACGATTTAATTCCCAATGTACCCATAACTTTTTACAGTTTTCACATTATGGTTGGGTTAGGGTTCATGTTTGTATTGCTGTTTATTTTGTCGCTTCTGTTTTTACTGAAAGGAAACCTGACAGAAAAACGCTGGTTCCTTCGTTTGGCTGTTTTCGCCATTCCGATGGCCTATCTGGCAAGTCAGGCAGGCTGGGTGGTTGCTGAAGTTGGCCGGCAGCCCTGGGTGGTTCAGGATTTAATGCCCACCATGGCAGGTGTTACGCGCATCAGCGCAGGATCGGTACAAACTACGTTCTGGTTGTTTGCTGTGCTGTTTACCATTTTGCTGATTGCGGAACTGAAAATCATGTTCAGACAAATCAAAATAGGACCAAAACACTAATAAGGAGGAACTGAATTATGTTTGAAAATTTATCGTATTTGGCTTTGCAACAATACTGGTGGGTAATTATTTCTCTCCTTGCCGCGCTTTTTGTTTTCCTTATGTTTGTGCAGGGAGGACAAACCCTACTCTACTCCATTGGAAAAACCGAAGGAGAAAAAACCATCATTCTGAATACTCTTGGTCGGAAATGGGAGTTCACATTTACCACGCTCGTCACATTTGGCGGGGCATTTTTTGCTTCATTCCCGCTGTTTTATGCCACTAGTTTCGGAGGCGCCTACTGGGTGTGGCTGCTTATTCTGGCGGCGTTTATCATTCAGGCAGTGGCCTACGAATTCCGGAAAAAACCAGCCAATTTTCTCGGTGCAAAAACCTACGAAATTTTTCTGGTTCTGAACGGATTACTGGCTACTATTCTGATTGGAACAGCCGTGGGAACGTTCTTTAACGGAGCTCAGTTTGAACTGAACGATATGAACCAGGTGCTTTGGCAAAACCCGGCACGCGGACTTGAAGCCGTGCTTACTTTTCACAATGTTGCGCTTGGCCTTTCCGTTTTTTTCCTGGCACGGGTACTGGGTTTGCTGTACTTTGTTTACACCATCGACAACGACCTGATTGTAGCCCGCTCGCAAAAACACCTGTTCTTTACTGCCATTCTGTTCCTGGTATTTTTTCTTTACTTTTTGGTCTGGCTTTTATTAAAAGAGGGATTTGCAGCAAATCCGGACACTGGCGAAGTTTTTATGGAAAAATACAAATACCTGCATAACCTGCTGCAAATGCCGGTAGTTCTGATTATTATGCTGGTTGGCGTTGTTGGCGTATTGTGGGGAATTGTTTCAACACTGTTTTTCCACAGCGGCAAAGGCTTTTTGTTCGCCGGTCCGGGCACGGTGCTGACGATTTTTGCACTGTTCCTGGTTGCCGGGTTCAACAACACGGCATTCTATCCGTCAACAGCCGATTTGCAGTCGTCGCTCACCATTCAGAACGCCTCATCGAGCCAATTTACACTGGTGGCGATGAGCTATGCCTCGCTGATGATTCCGTTCGTGTTTGCCTACATCTACTATTTCTGGAAAGTAATGAACCGCAAAAAAATTACGGATGAAGAGATGAAGGAGGAGTCGCACGTATATTAAGAGGAAATTCAAAATGACAAATAACAAATTACAAAGTTTGAATTGTTTGGAGATTGAAAATTGTTTTATGAAATTAATTGATTTTTGTTTTTTGAACATTGAAAATTTAAGACTATGTACACCACACCAATATTATGGATGTTAAGTTGGCCTGTTGTTATTGTAAT
>CAZCPH010000360.1:0-4007 GCA_964500105.1 uncultured Mariniphaga sp.
CACTGAATCTTTATAGTTGAATGCCGTTGGCGCGTTGCTTCCCTCGAAAAACCACTGCGCCGGTTTAATGAACTGCCAGTTGACCAAATCGGTTGAATGCCAGTACCCAAACGAGCGGGTAACGAACATGTAATATTCACCCCGGAATTCTATAACTGCCGGATCGGCCCCCGAACGATACGAAATATTCCGGCTCGAATTGTAAACCATGTAAGTGTAATCAATATCGAGTGGATTGCAGTAAGTGTCCGCCACTGTCTCCTGGGCATGTAATCCGGTAGCACAAAAAAGGATGGCCAAACCTGTTATAAATGATTTTTTGTTGCTCTTTCTCCTTTTCATAATCTGTATATTAACTTATTCAATTTCCAAAATTTCATATTCTTTCATACCTTATAATTTATTAGACAGATTCATTGATGTCCTTCAGGAACTTCGTAAAGTGTTTGCAACCGCTGAAGCTCCTGTTTCAGTTCTTTCGTAATTACTTCCGTTCCTGCTTTTCCGTAAATGTTGTTAATTTCCAGCGGATCAGTTTCAAGGTCGAACAGTTCCCAAACATTTTCTTTATAAAAATGCATCAGTTTGTAGCGTTTTGTTTTTACGCCATAATGTGCCCTCACGCTATGGAATCCGGGAAACTCGTAATAGTGGTAATACAATGAGTTGCGCCAGTTTTCGGGCTGTTTATTTTCAAGCAACGGACGAAACGAAACCCCTTGCATGTCTTGCAGAACATCAATTCCTGCATAATCCAGAAAAGTTGGTGCAAAGTCGATGTTTTGTGTCAATTCTGAAACTGTTGTTCCTTCTTCAATCTTTCCCGGATAACGCATCACCATGGGCATGATCATCGACTCTTCGTACATAAACCGCTTATCGAACCAGCCGTGCTCACCGAGGTAAAACCCCTGGTCGGTGGTGTAAACCACGATGGTGTTTTCAGTCAGGCCGTTTTCGTCGAGGTAATCAAGAATTTCACCCACGCTTTCGTCCACCGATTTGATGGTGGCGAGGTAATCCTGCATATACCGTTGGAATTTCCAAAGCGCAATGCCTTTTTCATCGTTGGGATCGATTTCGAAAAAGGAATCAATTTTATCACGGTAGGCAGACCAAAAACGTTCTTTTTCTTCAGGCGTCATGCGGTCGATCCACACATGCGGCCATGGATCGAAACGAAGGTTGCTGCCTCCCAAGGTTTCCACCATTTTCAGATCGTGGCCTTCATACATATCGCGGTAAATATTCATTTCCTGGTTGGCTGCGGCAAAACGCCCTTCGTAATCGTCGAAAAAAGTTTCCGGAACCGGAAATTCCACATTATCGTACAAATTGTAGTGCCGTTCCGCAGGCATCCAGTTTCGGTGCGGTGCCTTGTGGTGCATCATTAAAAAGAAAGGCTTCTCCTTATTGCGGCTATTCAGCCATTCCTTCGAAAAATCTGTAATCAGGTCGGTGGCATATCCGGGGTAATTAACCGTATCCTGTTCGGTAATAAAATCGGGATTGTTGTATTCTCCCTGGTCATTCAGGATTTTCCAGAAATCGAAACCGGTGGGTTTGGAAACCAGGTGCCACTTGCCAATGATAGCGGTTTCGTAACCGTTGGCCTGTAAAATTTTTTGCAGTGTTTGTTGTGATCCGTCGAAACCCTCTCTGGTGTTCCGCATAAAACCGTTTTTGTGGCTGTGTTTTCCGGTGAGCACACTGGCCCGGCTGGGTCCGCAAATGGAATTTCCGCAGTAATTAGCCGTAAAAAGCGCACCCTGCTCTGCCAACCGGTCGATGTTGGGCGTAGGCGCCAGTTTCGACACCGGATGTCCGTAAGCACTAATGGCCTGCATCGCGTGATCGTCGGACATGATAAACAGGATGTTGGGTCGCTTTGGTTCCTGTTTACCGTTTCCGGCGCATCCAACAAGCAAAGGGATTATAGTTGCTCCGCCGATAAAAATTTTCTTCCACTTCATTTGTTAATATTTTCACGGAAAGGCGCTAAGACGCAAAGGAGATTGTTCGATAGTTTGAAAGTTCGAGATTGTTTGAAATGGTTCGAAATGGTTCGATTGTTCAACAATTGTATGAATGTTTTAAAAAATCCTTGCAGTTCAACCATCTCCGAAAAGAGTTCTGCAGTTAAACCCTCGAACTTTCAAACCTTCAAACCCTCAAACCCTCAAACTTTTCAACCTCCTTATTGTCTATATCCTTTGTCATAATTATTACCTTTTTTGTTTTTGAACTACCAATTTCGTTTGAAACCGGTTTTCGCCATTCTGCAATTGCAACAGATAAAGCCCGTTTTGCAATCCCGAACTTTCAAAAGAAAATTCATTTCCTGTCGTTTTGATGATCTTTGAAAAAACCATCCTTCCGTCCAGGGAAAACACTTTTAGCATAACCGGGCTGTTATGGTTTACACCGGGCAGAGAAATAAAAACCCTGTCTTTTGCCGGATTGGGATAAACGTTCCATTCCGCTTCAATTTCCGGTTTTTTTGCTGAAGTGGAAACTTCATACTCAAAGCCCAGCTTGTCGAGGCCTGCCTGTAAATCGGAGTCTTTCATCACTGTATTCCACAACAACCCGGTGCGGTAGTTTTCAAGCATCACCACAATAGGTCCCTGGTCGATGCCAATGTACGCTTTTTGCACCCAGCCAAGGTTGTCGTTGAACGCGTCATAGGGGCCGAATTTCCCAAACAAATCTTTACCCCGTTCACGGTAAAAATATTTCAGTGCCTTCATAGATTCTTCGGGCGTATAGGGCATGCTGGCCAGTGCAGCTGTCGGACTAATGGTTCCGTTATCGTTGCTCATGGGCTGGTGTGCCGTGTAACCATACGGATCGTCGCTGGCGGTGAGCCCCCAGTTTTTGTCGCTGTAATTGGTATGTCCCTTCGGATTTTCAACCGCATACACATGATGAATTTTTGCAGTGTTCACATGTTCCTGCCAATAGTCGGCATATTTATCGGACAATCCATTCGGATTGATGCCCAGATGGGTATAATGGATAAAAAACAGCGGTCCGCCCCAGTCGGGCGACAACCGGATTTCGTGTCCGTAGTAAGTGCGCGGATTTACCATAGCACCGTTACCTGCCCATCCCTGGTCGTAAACCACTTTAGCAATACCATAAGTTGGCGACGAAGCCGCCATTACATAGGTTACCAGGCATTCGTTCCAGCCGGTTACTTTCATGTTTTTCTGAAAGTTGATGTTGGGCGACCAGTGCCAGAACAACACATTTTGCCCGTTGCGGTACCAGTCCCAGTCAATTTCGCGCCAGAGCCGGTCAGCCGTTTCGCGAATCTGCACCGATTTGGCATCCGCTTCGGTAAAATGGTTCTTCAGGGCAATTAATCCCTGCGCTACAAACGACGTTTCCACAAGGTCGCCGCCATCATCGTCGGCAGAAAAAGGTTGAGTTTCATAGGTATCGGCATTGTACCAGTGCGACCAGGCGCCATGGTGGCGTTCGCAGTTTTCCAGAAATTCCAGGATGTTCAGAATCCGGTCTTTGATTTCTTCCTGCGGTTTGTATTCCCGTTCGTGGGCCACAATCATCGCCATCAGTCCCATCCCAGTTGCACCCGAAGCAGCAGTGCGGCCATTTCCGTTGGAGCGTTCCAGCGCCATTCCCGTAGCCTGGTGGGCACCTTCCCAAAAATAACGGAAGGTGTAGCGCTGAACCATGTCCATCAGTTCATCATCTGAAAAATCGCGAATTTGAGCTGATGTTTCAGCCGGTTTCGATCCGGTTCCCTGAAAGGTGGAAACCACCCGGTAAAGCACTTCGCTGTTTCGTGCCTGTTCAGGAACAAAATCGAGGTAATAATTTTCGGACGTTTCAGCGCGAAGTTCAAAATTCGCTCCGCCGTCAAACGAGGCGTAAATGCGGTAAACCAAATCTTCTAGGGGAAAATCCCAGTTTAGTTCGGCGTGACTGTCATAACCTGTAACCACAAGATTTTCCACTGCCGGAATTTCAGAAATGCTTTT
>CAZCPH010000361.1:0-4002 GCA_964500105.1 uncultured Mariniphaga sp.
AATTGATGCATTTCATTAAACCTCTTGACTAAAACCTGGAAAATAAAATCGCCTGAAATCAATTTTCAAAAAAAGAAATTAGATTTGGTATAAAATTTTCACCAATGAAAAAACTACTCTTTTTTTGGAACGAGTTGAAAGCCACATTCTGGTTTGTGCCGGTTCTGATTATCCTGTTTTCCATTCTGTTATCCACAGGGTTGGTTTATTTCGACAGTATTGTCAATCTGCCGCAACATAAATTATTGCGTTTCTTTTTGGTTGTAAGTGCCGATTCGGCCCGAAGCATATTATCTACCATTTCGGGGGCAATGATTGGCGTGGCCGGAACGGTTTTTTCGGTAACTCTGGTGGCGCTCACGCTGGCGTCCTCGCAATTTGGGCCCAGGCTCATCAAAAACTTTATGTATGTGAGGCTCAATCAGGTGGTATTGGGTTCGTACATTTCCACTTACCTTTACTGCCTGTTCGTTTTAACCACCATTCGGGAAGGAAGTTATACTTTTATCCCTTCGCTGTCTATTCTGGTGGCCATTTTTGCTGCCATGGCCAATATTGTTTTGCTTATTGTTTTTATCCACAGAATAGCCGTCAGCATTCAGGCCGATAAAGTAATTTCTGAAATTTCAGCATTTATTTCCACGCAGGTAAAAGTGCTGTTTCCCGAAAAAATGGGAGAAGAAGCGGAGAGTGGAACAAAACCCGACATCACGGACATCAAGTCAAACTATTCCAAATCGGTTTCTGTTAAATCTCCCAAAAGCGGCTATCTTCAGTATATCGACAGCGAAACGTTGATGGAAATCATTACCCGGAACAACGCATTGCTGGAGTTGCATTTCCGGCCCGGAGGGTTTCTGGTGGAAGGTTTGGAAATCGGGTTGCTTCACTCCACCGAAAAAATTGAAGAGGAAGAATTGGAAAGGGTGCTTCAGCAGCTGGTCATCGGGCCCATAAAAACACCGCAGCAAGACCTTGAGTTTTCCATTCATCAGATGGTTGAAATTGCTGCACGTGCGCTTTCTCCAGGAGTGAACGACCCTTACACTGCCATTGCCTGCATCGACAATCTGACAGCCACTATGAGCTATTTGGCTGCGGCAAAATTTCCTTCAATATTCAGGTTCGATAAAGACCAAAATCTCAGAATAATTGCTGATACATTGGATTTTGAAGGTATTCTGGATGCCGCTTTCAACCAAATCAGGCAGTTTTCGGCAGGTAGCACTGCTGTTATCATCAGGCTGATGGAAGCTCTGATAACCATTAACAAATTTGCGAAACGGGAAAGCTACCGGCAGGCTTTGGTCAAACACGCCAACATGGTGTTGCGCATCGGCAAAGAGTCCATCAAAGAAAAAAATGATATCAGCGACCTGGAAGAGCGGGCCAAAAAGATTTTGGGGGAATAAACGCACAGTTCAGGCATTTGCCGTATTCATTTTTCTCCCGTAAAATATTGTCTATTTTTGCTTTCTTGTTAATCATTTATTTCGACAGAAAAAGTATTAGGGAATGAACTGGTTTATACTGATTACAGCGGGCTTGTTTGAAGTGGCGTTTGCGTTCTGTTTGGGAAAAGCAAAAGAAACGGCAGGAAACGAAATGTACTGGTGGTATGCCGGATTTTTTGCCGCCCTCAGCATTAGCATGGTGCTGTTGGTAAAAGCCACGCAAACGCTGCCCATTGGAACTGCCTACGCCGTTTGGACCGGCATTGGCGCCGTTGGAACTGTTTTGGTTGGAATTTTTGTTTTCAAAGAACCCACCACATTTTTGCGCCTGTTTTTTCTTACCACACTAATTTTTTCAATTGTCGGGCTAAAAGTTGTGTCGCATTAATATGGAAAATCTGCAGATAAGAAAAATTGCCAGGAATGATGTTGTTCAATTGCAACAGATTTGCATACAGACTTTTGCAGAAACATTTTCGGCCATGAATTCGGAAGAAGATATGCAGAAGTACCTTGCCGATTCCTTTTCCGATGAAAAATTGCTGGCTGAATTGCGCGATGAAAATTCAGCATACTATTTTGCACTGGTTAACGAAAAGGTTGCCGGGTATTTGAAAGTGAATTCCGGACAATCGCAAAACGAACTGAAAAATGAAAATGCCCTGGAAATTGAACGGATTTATGTTCTGAAGGCATTTCAGGGCAAAAGGGTAGGGCAGGTTCTCTTTGAGAAAGCAATAGAAATTGCATTGCAAAAAGAGGTTGATTTCGTGTGGCTGGGCGTTTGGGAACACAACGCAAAGGCCATCCGGTTTTACCGGAAAAACGGTTTTGTGGTTTTCGACAGGCACGTTTTTATGCTGGGAAACGATAAACAAACCGACCTGATGATGAAACGGCAAATGAAAAACTAACGCGTTGACGAAATTATTTTTCAAGGAACTGACTGTCACAGTGAGCGGAGTCGAACTGTGATAAAGTATATTACAATTTAATTTCGCCAACAGGTAAAAAACTAATAATTCAAGAAGATGAAATTGATTAAAACTTTTCTGTTTTTAACCTCCGCGCTTCTGTTTCCTGATAACTGGATTTTCGCTCAAAATGGAAATAACCAATGGAAATTGATTTGGGAAGACCAGTTTGAAGGAAATGAACTCGACACCACAAAATGGATGCTGATTTCAACCCAACCCAACCAGTACGACCGTGCGCCTGACTGGAAAAAGCACATGATTGCCGATGAACGGGTTTATGCGATAAAAAACGGCAACCTGTATCTCACCGGAATGAATAATCCGGGAATTGAGAACGACGACCGGCCTTTTCTAACCGGCGGTGTGGAATCGAAGGGAAAGTTTTCCTTCACATACGGAAAAGTGGAAATCCGCGCCAAAAAGGAATGTGCCAGTGGCGCCTGGCCCGCGCTCTGGATGATGCCCGAAGACGGCGTTTACGGTGGCTGGCCCCATAGCGGCGAAATCGACATAATGGAACACCTGAATTACGACAGCATCATTCATCACACAGTACACACCCGTTACACCAACGTACTTAAAAACACCTCCAACCCGCCGAGGGGAATTGGCAACATACGGGCCGATGTTACTGAATGGAACGTTTACGGACTGGAATGGCACCCCGATGTTTTGATCTGGACGGTGAACGGTGTTGAAACATTCCGTTATCCGCGGATTGAAGGTCTGGACGATGAAATGAAACAATGGCCGTTCGACCAGCCGTTCTATTTTATTCTGAGCCAGCAGCTGGGCGGTTCCTGGGTAGGAAAAGTCAAACCGGATGAACTCCCTGTTTCCATGATTGTTGATTATGTGAGAGTGCATCAGAAATTGGATGAATGACTCATTTAGTTTTGAAAGGTGATTTTTAACAATTCATAATCAAAAAAATGTATGAAAACACAAGGAATCAAATCAAAACTTTCACCCGAACAACAATCTGCATTGCTCAGTACATTAAAATCCCGGTTTGAAAAGAACAAAAAACGTTATCCGGGTATCGATTGGGGCAGTGTAGAATCACGGTTGCAGCTCAATCCGGAAAAATTATGGTCGCTTTACCAAATGGAGGAAACCGGTGGCGAACCCGATGTGATTTCTTTTGATGAAAAAACCGGCGAGTTTATGTTTTACGATTGCTCGAAAGAAAGTCCCAAAGGACGCCGAAGTGTTTGCTACGACAGGGAAGGGCAGGAATCGAGGAAGGAACACAAGCCGGCAAACAATGCGGTAGATATGGCCGCTGAAATGGGCATTGAGTTGTTAACGGAAAAAGATTACCGTGAACTGCAGAAATTCGGTCCGTTCGATACCAAAACATCGAGCTGGCTGGTAACCCCTGCCGAAATAAGAAAACACGGCGGGGCCATTTTTGGCGATTTCCGCTACGGGCAGGTGTTTGTGTACCACAACGGGGCACAATCATACTATGCTGCCCGTGGATTTCGCGGAAAACTCAGGGTTTAAATTTTTTAAAAAAAAGAACCATCCTCTCAACAAAGGATGGTTCGTAAAATTAAAATCTATGG
>CAZCPH010000362.1:0-3996 GCA_964500105.1 uncultured Mariniphaga sp.
AATTTGAATCGGATAAATTCAAACAGCACGAAAAAGCGTTGGAAGAACTGTTGAAAAAACAGGCAAATTAATTTTAGGCAAAAAACATTAATACCGAAAAAGAAGTACTATGGAAAGCCAGGCATTTCAGAAAGTATATACCAAATTAACCAACATTACCAAAGCCACTGTAACATTGAAAGCCGACGGCGTGGGTTACGACGAGATAGCCACAGTTGCCGGCAAACTGGCGCAGGTGGTAAAAATTGCAGGCGATGACATAACGTTGCAGATTTTTGAAGGAACTGAAGGGATTCCCACCAATGCAGAAGTAAGTTTTCTTGGCCGGCCGCCACAGCTGACAGTTGGCGACGAGCTGGCCGGAAGATTTTTTAATGCTTTTGGTGAACCCATCGACGGAGGCCCGGAAATCCAGGGCGAAGTGCGCGACATTGGTAGTCCTTCGGTAAATCCGGTACGCCGTAAACAACCTTCAAACCTCATTGCAACCGGTATTGCCGGCATCGACCTGAATAATACACTGGTATCGGGGCAGAAAATACCGTTTTTTGCCGACCCCGACCAGCCTTATAACCAGGTAATGGCAATGGTGGCTCTCCGGGCAAAAGCCGATAAAATTATCCTTGGCGGGATGGGGCTTACGAACGACGACTACCTCTATTTTAAAAATGTATTCGACAATGCCGGTGCTTTAGACCGAATTATCAGTTTTGTGAATACTACGGAAAATCCGCCGGTTGAAAGGCTTTTGGTTCCGGATATGGCCCTTACTGCTGCCGAATATTTTGCTGTGGATAAAAACGAAAGTGTGCTGGTACTGCTAACTGATATGACACTTTTTGCCGATGCACTCAGTATTGTATCGAACCGTATGGACCAGATTCCGTCAAAAGACAGTATGCCGGGCTCGCTTTATTCCGACCTGGCAAAAATTTACGAAAAAGCCGTGCAGTTTCCTTCGGGTGGTTCCATTACCATTATTGCTGTAACAACGCTTTCAGGTGGCGATATTACACATGCTATTCCTGATAATACCGGATATATTACCGAAGGACAGCTTTTCCTGCGGCGTGATTCCGAAATCGGAAAAGTGATTGTTGACCCGTTCCGTTCACTTTCGCGTTTGAAACAGCTGGTAATTGGGAAACAAACCCGCGAAGACCATCCGCAGGTGATGAACTCGGCCATTCGTTTGTATGCCGATGCGGCCAACGCACGTACAAAACTGGAAAACGGATTCGACCTGACCGATTACGATGAACGCACACTGAAATTTGCCAAGGAATATTCAGACCAGATTCTGGCCATCGACGTAAATGTGGGTACCGATACCATGCTCGACATAACATGGGAGTTGTTTGGGAAACATTTCAAAAAAGCAGAGGTGGCAATTCGCGAAAACCTGGTTGAGAAGTACTGGAAAAGTTAAATGATATAAATTGAATACGTGGCCATAAAATTTCAATACAATAAAACAGCATTGCAGGGGCTCGATAAGCAGTTGAAAGTCAGGGAAAGGGCTTTGCCAACACTGAAAAACAAGGAATCGGCGTTGCGTGTGGAAGTGAAGCGGGCAAAAGACAGAGCTGCCGGGCTTGAAAAGGACTATGAAAAGCAGATTTCTTCGTATGAAGCAATGGCTCGGTTGTGGGGAGAATTCGATCAAAGCCTGATTCGGATTAAAGATGTGGAGCTCTCATCGAAAAAAATAGCAGGGGTTTTTACACCGGTTCTTGAAAAAATTATTTTTGAAACCAATACAGACAACTTATTTAATCAGCCTGCGTGGTTTCCCGATGGTATGGCTGTTATTAAAAAAATTGCTGAAGTGGCTATTGAGCGCGAAGTGTTCCTGAAAAAAATGGAGTTGCTCGATTTTGCCCGGAAAAAAACCACCCAAAAGGTGAACCTCTATGAAAAAGTGCAGATTCCCGGTTTCCAGGATGCCATCAGAAAAATCAAACGGTTTTTGGAAGACCAGGACAACTTGTCGAAAGCTGCACAGAAAATTGTGAAAGACCGGCAGGAAAAACAAAGACAGGAGGAGGTTGAAGTATGATAGTTCCGATGTACAAATATGCATTTCTGGTGCACCATTCAGCCTACAAAGATTTTCTGAAAGAGATACGGAAAATTGGTGTTGTGCACATCAGTATAAAGAATGAGGAGCCAACGTCCGAAATGCAGGAGCTGTTCAGACACCTCAATGAGGTGGATAAGGCAGCCAAAAAACTGGATATGCTGGTGCCGGAAAAAACCGACGTCAAACCTGATTTCAAAACGGGTGAGGAGGTTTTTAACCGCTTGAAAAATATGGAGAAAGAGATGGAACACAACCACCACCAGGTGTTGCAGCTCGAAAAAGAGAAAAAACAACTGCTTCCGTGGGGCGATTTCGATTGGGAAAAAGTGCGGAAGCTGGAAGAAAAAGGGGTACATATCCGGTTTATGTCATGTCCCGTTCGCAAATACGAACCTGCCTGGGAAGAAACGTTTTATCTAAAGGTAATTGGCGACCTGGATGGCTACCGCTATTTTGTGAAAATTGATAAAACGGAAAAAGGAGCGCAGAAAAACGGTTTTGATGAGATTGCCGGCGCAGACGAACTTGTTTTGCCCGAACATTCGTTAACCGAAGTGAATGCTGAAATTGAAAAGCTTAAAAAAGAGGCAGATGCGCTAAGCCACGAACTGCATCAGATTGCCTGGCATTACAAACCTTTGCTGAAAGAATATGAAGAAGATTTACAGCAGGAGCTTTCGGAAATGAACGCATTGTTGCAGACTTCTGATGAAGTGGAAGGAAAAGTGAGGCTTTTGGAAGGCTGGGTGCCGGAAACAAAAAAGGCCGAACTGGATGCTTACCTCGATGCAAATCAGATACTTTATACAGATGATAAACCTGAAGAAGAAGACAAGGTTCCGATTTTGCTGAAAAACAACCGGTTTGCAAAGTTGTATGAGATTATCGGGAAGTTGTACGAACTTCCAAATCATAAAGAACTCGATTTGGTGCCGTTTTTTGCACCGTTTTACATGATGTTTTTCGGGTTTTCGCTGGGCGATGCCGGTTACGGACTGGTGATTATTGCAGCTGCCCAGTTTATGAAAAAGAAAATGCCGAATTTAAAATCGGTAATGGTACTGGCTCAGTTTCTGGGGCTGGCAACGGTAATTTTTGGCATTTTAACAGGTACATTTTTCGGAATCGACCTCATAAATTCAGATATTCCCTGGCTCGAGAATTTTAAACAATACATGATAAGTACCGACAAGTTATTTAACCTGGCTATTATTTTCGGAGTTATACAGATTCTTTTTGGAATGGTGCTGAAAGTAATCAATATTTCGCGTGTACGCGGATTCTGGTATTCCCTTTCCACCATTGGCTGGCTGATTTTACTGGTTGGTCTGGGAAGTGTGTACGGATTAAAAACCGCCGAATTGGTTTCACCACAGGTTGCCGGAATAATTCAAACGGCAGTTTTTGGTGTTTCAGGTGTTCTGATTTTACTGTTGAACCATCCGAAAAGGAATATTTTCATCAATTTCGGCGCAGGGTTGTGGGATGTTTACAGTATGGCCACCAGTTTGCTGGGCGACATTTTATCATACATCAGGCTGTTTGCGCTTGGAGTTTCCAGCGCTATACTGGGGCTGGTGTTCAACAGCATGGCCATGAGCATGAAACCCGATAATATTATCCTTGGGCCACTGGTTATGATTATTATACTGGTGATTGGCCACGGAATAACCATTTTTATGTCGGGGCTGGGAGCATTTGTACACCCCATTCGCTTAACTTTTGTGGAGTTTTATAAAAATGCAGGGTTTACCGGTGGGGGCAAGGCCTATACACCATTTGCAGAGCCCGCTTCAAAATCGAATGAATAAATAATAAAGTAATAACATTTAAAGAAAATTGAGAATGGAACCTATTGTTTTAGCTTACATTGGAATTGGATTAATGGTCGGCCTTTCAGGGGTTGGCAGTGC